>NZ_JACJEW010000212.1:0-749 GCF_014164315.1 Pseudoalteromonas sp. SG44-1 | reverse complement strand
AACGCGATAGGTGAAACCAACGACACTACACCGACCATTAACGGCAGCAGTGATGCGCCAGATGGCAGTGTTGTCACTGTAGTGATAAATGATGGAATAAACCCCGCAGAGACAGTTCAAACCACCGTAACTGGCGGCACATGGAGTGTCACGGCCAGCAGTGATTTAGCGGAGGGTGACTTTAGTGTTACCGCCACCGTTGAAGATGGCGTGGGTAATCAAGGCACCGCCAGCGTCACTGGGATCATTGATACCACCATGCCGGATATCAGTATTAATCCGCCAGCCGACAGTAACGATACCACGCCTACCATCAGTGGCACCGCCAGTGCGCCACAGGGCAGCATAGTTACGCTGGTGTTTAATGATGCCGCGGGTAATTCACACACAGTCACTACGCAAATGACACCATCAGGCACATGGTCAGTGCCGGCGCTGGATGCATTAGCAGAAGGCACTTATACGGTTACTGCAAGTGTATCAGATCAAGCGGGGAACCCAGCCAGTGCGAGTGTGAACGGGTTAGTTGATGTCACCGCGCCGGTTATTAGCGTGAATGCGCTGGCAGATAGCAGTGATGTTACTCCGCTCATCAGTGGCCAAAGCAGTGGGGTGCCAGCGGGTACGCAAGTGAACGTTACAATCATCGCGGCCAATGGCGCAGTACAAAGTGCGACAGCAACAACGGATGGCGCAGGTAATTGGTCCGTGGAGGCCAGTAATGCGATTATCGAAGGCGAGTACACAGT
>NZ_JACJEW010000211.1:0-760 GCF_014164315.1 Pseudoalteromonas sp. SG44-1 | reverse complement strand
TTAATGCATCGTGTTTTGCAGCTTTTCTATATTATGAACTAAGCAATACAGTTGCCATTGGGCATTCACTTTCGTTTGACCGCGTAAGGTCAATTTATTCATGCCTTTGTTAACTGTAATATTCCGCTTTTTACCATAAGGAAAGCAGGCTCAATAAAACCGAGTCTTTTACCATTTCTTTATAAAACATTGTCGTCGCTAAATTAGGCTATCTATTTTGACCGTCTATTTTAACCTTTATTTTGTCGGTGTAGCTCATTTTCCGTCTGCCAATGCTTATCAGCTAACGGTGGATTTAGATCATTGGATCCGACGTAGGATAAGAATGTGCTACTGGCGGCAATGGCGTAAACCTCGCACCAAAGTACGCAGTTTAATGAAATTGGGTGTTAGCGAACGACTCGCCATTGCATGTGGTATCACCAGTACCAAAAGTAGGCGTTTGGAAGCGAAGACCCTTGTCGAAGCTCAAAAACAAAAGGAATTAACATTGCGATAGGCAATGACTATCTAGCGTCACAAGGTTTAGTGTCATTGAGAGATATTTGGATCAATATTGATAACGGGAGATGAACCGCCCATAGAGAGAGGTGCTAAGAAGACACCCACCTTATGATTTGCAATGTATCAGTTATGTACTAATTTTATTATTAGCACAATAAATGAGCAGGTTGTCACATGGCTATTGCGAGAAAGCGTCAGATAAGTTTGGCTGATACAAAGTACTATCATTGTATTTCTAGGTGCGTACGTCGAGCCT
>NZ_JACJEW010000210.1:0-765 GCF_014164315.1 Pseudoalteromonas sp. SG44-1 | reverse complement strand
TATGATTGCGCGATAGCACGCTTGCTCAAGCCGCTCTTTTGAATAGATTTTAGCTAAACTTAACACCCCTAAACAGGCGCGATAAGCGTGCTCGGGGTGACGCCGTCCACTGAGCTGTAACTCAATAACTTGGTGGGTATACTCCCCGATACTTAATGCCCATGAGCGTAAATTTATCGGTGACTGTTCATGCTGTTTTTGATGCGCCAGAGGCATATGATGAGACTGTGTTGTATGCCCACCTAAACGATGTGAGCGAGGATGCTGTGCGATTAAGGTATCGTCATGATAAAGCTGTACTAGCTGATTGGTTATGTGTGCGCGTAATTGTTTCTTAACCCACTGATACGGCACACTGTAATAATGCTTTTCTATTTCAACATGATAATCAATGTGTACTCGCACCGTTTTGATTTGTGTATAGTGATAGGGCTTTTCAGGCAATGGCTTTAATGCGCTTTTATCCACCCTATCAAATAGCTGTTTACGTGACTGTTGATATTGCTTCATGACCTTATTGTTCATTACATCAAGTAGCTTTGCTATTTCTTGATTTAAGTGCGCTAAGCTGTAGAAGGTTTGGTTACGCAGACGTGCCATGATCCAACGCTCAACAATTTGTACACCGACTTCAGCCTTCGATTTATCTTTGGGTTTATAAGGTCTAGCGGGTATGACAGCGACGTTATAATACTCGGCTAATTGATGATAAGTGGGGTTTAGATCAGGCTCGTAGCGACAGGGTTTACTAACAGCACTTTTTAA
>NZ_JACJEW010000020.1:0-82203 GCF_014164315.1 Pseudoalteromonas sp. SG44-1 | reverse complement strand
CCTAGCACCTAGCACCTAGCACCTAGCACGTTAAAGCTTTGCAAATGCATCTTGCAGTGGTGGTACTACTTGCTTTTTACGGCTCAGTACGCCGTCTAGCCATACTTTTCCGTCTTTGGGCGTTGCACCATAAGCAGTTTCAACTAGTGTTGCATCGTCAGATACGATCAGCATTTGTGAGCCTTCTTTCATGATGTCGGTAAGTAATAAGAATACCGAGTGGCGTCCACCTTCTTCTTTAAGCTTAGCAATATCAGCTTCAAGGTCTGCTTTAATATCATCAAATACCGCTAGATCGATAACTTCTAATTGACCAATACCAACTAGTTTACCGTTCATGTTGAAGTCTTTAAAATCACGCATTACTAAATCACGCGCTGGAGTATTCTCAACCGCTGACTTAACACGGAACATATCCATGCCTAATTCTTTAAAGTCCTCGATGCCGGCAATTTCAGCAAGCGCTTCAACACATTTAATATCAGCTGTGGTGCAGGTTGGTGATTTGAAAATAACCGTATCACTTAAAATTGCACACATCATGATGCCTGCAATGTCTTTTGGAATTTCAACATTGTAGAAGTCATACATCATTTTAATGATAGTGTTTGAGCAGCCAACAGGGCGGATCCAGCATTCAAGAGGTGTAGAGCTGGTTAAATCGCCTAGTTTATGGTGATCAACAACGCCAACAACGCGAGCTTGATCGATATCATCAGGTGCTTGCGTTTTTTCGGTATGGTCAACGATGTAAACATCTTCACCGGCATAACTTAATTTTAGCTCTGGTGCTTCAAAGCCGAATTTATCAAGAATAAACTGCGTTTCAGGTGATATTTCACCAAGACGAGTTGGAATTGCTGGTTCTTCGATTTGGTTTTTCAAATATGCGAGTGCGATTGCACCACAAATAGAATCTGAATCTGGGATTTTATGACCCACTACATACATTGACATGACGGAACTCCTTAAATTTTGCCGTATTTTAGCAAAGTAATTTAACTTTGACACATTCGCGTTGGTGATTTTTTGTAATATTCAGTCTTAACAGTAGTTAAAAAATTCAACTGCCATTTTTATATGTTTTTGGTTACACTTTAACTAATTGAATCTTTTAGGAAGAACTCAAATGCAGTTAGGTCGCAGGGGCTGGAATAATGTGGTTATTTTTTCCATGCTGTTGATGATTTTCTTTTTTAATGGATTACATACAAAACTCAACAGTGGTTCAGAACAATCTAGTGTGCAAAGTGTATTGCCAGCGCAAAACTTTATTTTAGCTCTAGAGTTTCCCGATCAAAAAATAGAGCGCATAGGCACTTCTTGGCGCGCCACTGCATTAATCAATAATGCACCTGCTAGTTTTTGGCAAGCAACAACAGCAAACCTTGTGGCATTAGTAAATGAATGGCAGAGCATGCAATTGTCGGTCGCTGATAATCAGCAAGCATTCCATAATACCTCAGCTTTGACTGTAGCAACCGTATGGTTGGCAGGCGAGCAACTTCCTTGGTTGTATCAATTATATAGCGCACCACAAGGCTATTATTTATTAGATAAAAGCAACCAGCGCGTGTTATCACTTGATAAAGCAACTGCGCAGCGTTTATTCCCTAGTTTTAATTTTTCACAAAGTGAGCCTAAATAGTATGCCTGAATTACCAGAGGTTGAAGTTAGCCGAATGGGGATCACCCCACATATTTTGCAGCAAACAGTTACAAAGGTGAATATTCATAATCCGAATATGCGTTGGCCTGTGCCTGATGATGTGTACAAAATCGCTAACTTAGCTGTGTTAGCTGTTGAGCGTAGGGCAAAGTATTTGCTACTTGAGTGTGAACTGGGCAGCATTATTTTGCATTTAGGTATGTCGGGTAATTTACGAGTTGTTGAACAAAATGAGCCATTAAAAAAGCATGATCATATCGAGTTTATATTTGCCAACGGTAAAGCTCTTAGACTAAATGACCCACGCCGATTTGGTTGTTGTTTATGGCAAGCGCCCGGCGAATGCCATAGCTTACTGAGCAAACTGGGCCCTGAGCCACTCACTGATGAATTTACTGCTAAGCGCGTATATGAGCAGTCACGAAATAAGAAAGTGCCAATCAAACAATTTATTATGGATAACGCTGTGGTGGTTGGGGTGGGTAATATTTACGCTAACGAGTCTCTTTTTAAGGCCGGTATTCATCCAAAACGTGAAGCAGGAAAAGTATCACAAGCGCGCTATCAGCAATTAATCCCTATTATTAAAGATACTTTGGCTGCGGCTATCACCCAAGGTGGCACGACATTAAAAGACTTTGCCCAAAGTGATGGTAAACCAGGTTACTTTGCACAACAGTTATTAGTTTATGGCCGCAAAGGTGAGCCATGTATGGTATGTAAGAAAGCATTAACAGAAATTCGTTTAGGGCAACGTAGTACAGTGTACTGTAGTCAATGCCAAAAATAAGTTAAGGCATGTTGCACTTGAGAGCTGCTATTTGCAGCACTGGGAACAACACGCCTGAGGTATGTATCTGAGTTACAGCTCAAACGGTGCAACGCCGACGGCTGTCATTTTATAGCCCACTTGTGCAATGTCGCCACTCCAGGTTTCAGTGCTGATGACGCCGGTAACTACTATGGCATCGTACAAACTTTCAATTGGCACGCCGCCTTTAATTGTCACATGAACAATTTGATTCGGTGGTGGTGGTGGCACGTGGATGCAAGCACCAAAGTAAGGCACTAATAAAAACTCAGTAATCATTTCGCTGTCACCTTCAAGAGGTACTACAAACCCAGGTAAGCTGACTGATTGGCCATTGAGTTCCTTAACAATTGGTGCATCTAGATCAGGTTGCACCCAATTTTGCTCTGTACCTTCATGGCTAGCTTGATCTAGGGTATCTATTTGCACGTGGCCCTTAGGAATTAAATCTTCCCAAAAAATTTCTTTTGGTTCATTGGCATAACTACTAAAATTATAACCAAAGCTAAAAATAACTAAGCAAAGCAAACTGAGCTTTTGAAAGTACTGCATGATATTCCTCTTAAATTTTAATGCTCATGCCATCAGACAATGAGTAAAAATAGGCGCGGGTGGCTGGTATCAAACCAACGATAAAGCCGGCCGCCATAATAGCGCCGATCAATACCAGTTCATAGCTCGATAGCATCGCAATGGTGATTGTGATGCCGGCATTACTTTGCAAGTAACCTGTGGCAAGAGACATTAATAAATAAAATAACCCACAACCTACTAGGCAACCTAAAAAGGTTATCAGTAGTGATTCTATGCTGATCAATGTGAATAAATGCCAAGGACGCGCACCGACAGAGCGTAAAATGGCCAATTCGCGGCGGCGTTGGTTAAGGCTGGCCAATAGGGTCGTTAGCATGCCTAGCAGGCTCACGAGTACCACTACGATAGAAAACAGCAACAAGATTTTTTCAACAATTGTCAGCATTTCCCATAGCTCACGCAAAGTTACACCAGGCATGATGGCAAGCAACGCTTCAGGTTTGTACTGATTAATATTGCGCCTAACTTGTAACGTATAAAGCGGAGAATCAAAACCCACTAAAAACGCGGTGATTTGCTTAGGTTCGCCTGTTAGATCATCATGCTGTTCATGTTCATGTTCATGTTCATGGCTGGTATGGTTACCGCTGTGGATCAGTTCAATAGCCGCTAATGGAATATGTAGGGTTTTATCAACTGGCGTGCCTGTCGCATCTAAAATGCCCACCACAGTGAAGGGATTATCATCATGATGATGAAAGCTGGTATTACCCATACCGTGTGAAATAACGATACTATCACCCAGCGAATAGCCTTGCTTTGCTGCTACCTGCGCGCCCAGTACAACTTCATTTAAATGGGCGAAGGCGCGGCCTTGGCTAAAACTAAGCTGCTGCTTTTTAGCAAATTTATAATGTTGAAAATAATCAGCAGAAGTGCCCAGTACCGCTTGGCCTTTATGGCTGTCCCCTAGTGATAGCGGAATGGTCCAGTTGACGCCGCGTTGCTGTTTTATATATTGGTAGCTTTGCCAGCCAACGCCATTATTAGCATGACCAATGCGAAAAACCGAAGACAATAACAGCTGTATATCTCCGGTACGAGCGCCAACAATTAGATCAGTACCAGAAATGGTATTACTAAAACTACTTTTGGCATCAACCCGCACTCGCTCAATACTCAGCAATAACATGACACTAACAGCAATAGTAAACAGAGTTAAGAATGCACTGGCGCGGCGATTATATAAGCTACTAATAGCAAGTTTTAAGAGGATCATTTACCTTGCTCCTGTAGCGACAGTAAATCAATGTTGCGATTAAAAAGCGGTTGTAAGCTTGTATCATGGCTGACAAAAAGTAAGGTGCTATTCGCTTCGTTTGCTTGTGTAAAAAGTAAGTTGATAAAGGACTGGCGATTGTTTGCATCAAGAGCAGACGTTGGCTCATCGGCAATTATCAATTCTGGGCTGCCAATAAAGGCGCGCGCCGCCGCGACTCGCTGTTGCTGGCCAATACTCAAACTAGCGACATTTTGTTGATGTAATTGCTCGTCTAAGCCCAGTGCATTTAATAGCCTTGAGGCCTCTTGATTAAGGGTTGGACTATTGATTAATGCTTTTTTTTGCCGTGGTTTTGAAAATTGGCAACCTAATGTGACATTATCAATCGGTGATAGGTAAGGAAGTAAATTAAAATTTTGAAAGATATACCCAATATGCTCAGCGCGAAACTTATCGCATTTACTTTTACTTAATTGACCCAGTTCACAGCCTAAAATACTCAGTTGGCCTGATGTAGGGCGGTTAATGCCTGCAAGTAACGATAATAAAGTGGATTTACCACAGCCGCTAGGGCCATGTAAAAACACATGTTCGCCTTTAGCAATGCTAAGTGTTGCAATTGCTAAAGTGGGTTTGACTTGTTGTTTTTGCCATTTAAAACTTAGCTGCTGTATATTAATCATCACGTAAATTACTACTGGATTTTGATGTTATCTTATAACGTGTATAATAAAATACCAACTAAACTGCGTTAAATCACATAGTGCTTTAATTGTGATTTCCCCCGGTCTCGATTATTATTAGCGGCTTATAACCCCATACCCATACAATCGCCCTTACAGGGCGTGCCATATACTCGGAGATAGCATGACTAGCTATAAAGTTTTAGACGTAAACGATGACTTACCAATACGCACTAAGGGCCCCGTTCACAGTGGCAAAGTACGTTCAGTTTATTGGTTAACAGACGAAGACAGCGCACGTTTGATCAGCGAAAAAGGCTATCAAGTACCTAAAGGTACTGAGCTGGCTATTATGGTAATTTCCGATCGTATCTCTGCCTTTGATTGTATTTGGCAAGGTGAAAATGGCCTAAATGGTGTACCAGGCAAAGGTATTGCGTTAAATACTGTTGCATCGCATTGGTTTAAGCTATTTGATCAAGCAGGTCTGGCGGGCAATCATATTGTTGATATTCCACATCCGTATGTATGGATTGTTCGTAAAGCCAGTACCGTAAAAGTAGAAGCAATTGCTCGTCAGTATATAACTGGCAGCATGTGGCGTGATTACAGCAAAGGTGTTCGTAATTTTTGTGGTTTAGAATTACCTGAAGGCTTAACCGCTAATCAGCAGTTAGATGATGTGTTAATTACGCCATCAACGAAAGGTATTATTACTGGCGTTGCAGATATTCCTGCTGTGGATGATGTAAATATTACTCGTGACAATATCACTAATAACTTAACTGTGTTTAACTTTAAGTCTGAAGATGATGTTACGCAATACGAAAAACTTCTTGTTGAAGGTTTTACCTTAATTAGCGCTGAGCTGGCTAAATTGGATCAAATCTTCGTCGATACAAAGTTTGAGTTTGGGTATGTAGAAGATATTGATGGTACAGATAAACTTATCTACATCGATGAAGTCGGTACGCCTGATTCATCGCGCATTTGGGATGGTGCTGCGTATCGTGATGGAAAAATTGTTGAGAACTCTAAAGAGGGGTTCCGCCAATTATTAATTAGTAATGTACCTGATAGCGATGTGTTACTGAATAAAGACCGTATGCCTGAGCGAGAGCAACTTGCTAAAGATTACATACTGCCTGAATCAGTTATGTTATCTGTGTCAGAAACATATGTTGGCATTGCCAGTAAAATAGTTGGCTACGATATCGCTATTCCAACAGATCCTCGCGCAGAGGTTATAACTATTTTGGATCAACAATATGGCTTGATTTCCAAGCTTTAGTCACTAGTTATTTGCTTGCTGTTGTTTAAAAGCCTTAAGTTTTCCTATTATTTAGTGTAACTGGGCTTTTATTCTTGCATTTGGAGTCAGTCTCTAATTAACTTAACCTAAGATTAATTAGAGATACTCATATGTTAGTGTTCGCACAACAGGGGATGACCAAATGAGATTGCAAGTAATGGTAACAAAAAGCGTTATAACTCTTTTCGCAATGGCGCTTGCAAGTAAAGGTTATGCACAAGATGTTACGCTCAATATCGTTGATCAATATGGGCAGCCTCTCACCAATGCAGTTGTAGAAATTGCTAGCAAAAGCAATAAAAAATTATCGCAGCAGTTACCTGTACTGATAATGGATCAAGTAGATAAGCAGTTTTCACCAACACTTTTGATTGCTCATCAAGGGCAGCAAGTGAACTTTCCTAATAGCGATAATATTCGCCACCACGTGTATTCTTTCTCTGAAGCTAAACCATTTCAGTTAAAGTTATATTCAGGGCAACCAGAAAATCCGATTACATTTGAAAATCAAGGGGTTGTGGTGCTTGGCTGTAATATCCATGACTCTATGCTAGGGTATATTTATGTTGCAAAAAGCGCTGATGTTTATCAAAGTGATGAGCGTGGAAATGTGCAACTAAGTGGCCTAACTTTGCCAGTACAGCTAACTCTTTGGCATTCTTTACAAAAGAACACACTTGAAGAAAAGCAGTCGCTAACGTTAGCTGTAAATTCGCCTCATAGTTTACAAGTAACACTGCAAACAACTGAGCCTAAGCCACGTAATACTTTTGGTAGTAAGTTTAAGGGTGGGAATGACTAATAGTTTAAAAAATCGCATAACTATTTTATGTGTAGGCTTAGTGTTATTAACTACAGTTATGAGCTTATTTAGTTTCTGGTGGTCGACTAGTCAATTTAATGAAAAAAAGGTCACCCAAGATATTAATGTGGCTGAAAATGTCTATAAGCAGTACTTAGCGTCGAAAGAAAGTTTATTGCTCACAGCTGCAAAAGTATTGACTGCTGATTTTGGTTTTAAACAAGCGGTTGCCACTAAGGATGCAAATACGATTAGTAGCGTATTGTATAATCATAGTCAGCGAATTAATGCTGATTTAATGTTGTTATTGGACTTATCAGGTAAGTTGGTATCAACTAATCGACAACAAGACTTTGATAATAATTTACAAGCGTTAATGAGTGAGTTGCTCAACAATACCGAGCAATCTAGCTTTGTTGTGCTAAATAATGAGCTATATCAGGTTATTTTATTACCTATTAAAGCCCCACGTACTATCGCGCACAGTTTAGTCGGCTTTAAAATTGATGATAAGGTTGCGGTTGAGCTAAAAAACTTAACCGGTATGGATGTAAGCTTTATTGCTAACAGCGATAATTTGGTTAAAAGCTCTTTGTTAGAGCGCCCGACGCCGTTTATTCCGACTGAATATTTTCATAAAACAACCACGCAACGAATTTTTGGTGAACAACTGGTATATCGCAATCGCGATGTACACCTACCTTCCCTTGACGATCATCCCGTTAATGTATTACTGAGTGCTGATCTAACGCAGAGTTACAGTGAATTTGAGCGATTGTTTTACACGCTAGTCATTCTTGCGTCTTTAACGATTTTTATCGGTGTTATTACCAGTAGTTTATTGGCCAAAAACTTAACCATGCCATTATCACAATTAGTGACTTTAGCGCGGCAGTTTGCCCGAGGAAACTACAGTGTTGACGCGATGAGCAAAAAGCAAAGCAATGAAATAGCTACATTAATAGATGCTTTTAAAAACATGGGTAATGATATAAAAGAGCGTGAACAACAAATTAGCTTTGCTGCAAAGCATGATTCTTTAACTGGTTTTTATAATCGTTCTGCAATGCTGGAAGTGTTGAGCGAAAATCTTCAACAAGACCAAGAATATACCTTAGTGGCAATTGATATTCGTGGCCTTAGGCATATTAACGATAAGCTAGGAGCTCGTATTGGCGATGACTGCTTAAAAGCTGTAGCTTTACGTATTGCTGAGTTTTCAGATGAGTTTGGTGGTTTACATGCACGTATTGGTGGGGATGAATTTTTAACCGCTTTTCCTAGTAGTGCGGGGCGTAATCTTAAAAGTGGTATAGTCGGATTAATGGCTCAGTTACAAGCGGGTTATACTATTCAAAAGCTTAAAATCAACTTACGCTTTAGTGCTGGTGTGGTGGAGTATCCTTCGCAAGGGTTACAAGCGGATGATTTAATGCGTCGGGTATTGATTGCTGTGGATAGTGCCGCCAGTGCTCATGAAAATATTCATTACTACCTGCCCGGAGAAGATGAAGCACATCTTGAAAGGCTCATCATGATCGATGAGCTCAAGCAAGCGATTCATGATGATGATGGTCAACTGTTTATGACCTATCAGCCTAAACTACATATCGCTACACAACAAATCAATAAAGTGGAATCGCTCATTCGTTGGCAACGCAAGGATGGTAGTTGGGTATCGCCGGAGCTATTTATTGATCTAGCTGAGCAATCGGGATTGATTGTTGACCTTACCGGTTGGGTGGTAAAAACAGTGATAGCACAGGTCGGACTTTGGCAACAGCAAGGCATTTATATGCAAGCTGCGATTAATGTTTCAGCCCAAGATATCGCTTACCCCGGCTTTCACTCCAATTTAATTCGTACTTTAAAACAGTTTTCAGTTGCACCTGCGCTTATCACGATTGAATTAACAGAGCGCGATATGATTGAAAATGAAGAAAAGGGCATTCACGCGCTGGAGAATCTTAAAGCGATCGGTGTCAAAATATCTCTTGATGATTATGGGGTTGGGCAAACATCGCTAGGGCGCTTGAAAATGTTACCTATTGACGAGCTGAAATTAGATAAATGTTTTATTCTTAAACTTGATGAATCTGAAAAGGATCAGTTTATTGTTGAATCCACAATTACCTTAGGTCATCAGCTTGGCTTCTCTGTCGTAGCCGAAGGGGTTGAAACATTAGGATCGCTAGAGCTGTTACAAAAAATGCAGTGTGATCATGTGCAAGGGTATTATCTAAGTCGTCCACTCAAAGCCGATGCGTTTGAGCAATGGTTGGAGCAGTATAATGAAAAAGCTTAAATTATTATTTTTAGCTGTTATCGCATTATCTGCATTTAATAGCTTTGCCTCAAAAGGCAAGCTGCTAGCAACGCCTGGAGTATCGCAAGTAGAAGGTAGTGGTGGTGGTGGTATCGTGCCTTGGGCGCAGCTTGCGGGTTATGCCAGCGAAGATGAGTTTTCTATTAATGGCTTTTGTAGTCGGGCTGATGTTACCGATTACAGCTTAGATGTATGCGGTGCCCAAGTTAACTTGTTTAATCGCGTTGAGCTTAGCTATGCACAGCAAAACTTTGCTGTGCCGGCGCTAAATACCGAGATAGAACAAGAAATCACCGGTGTTAAGATTAGGCTCTATGGTGATATTGTTTATAGTGACTGGCCTCAAGTTACCTTGGGAGTACAACATAAATCACTTGATGATGGTGCAGTCGCTACATTAGTAGGGGCTAAGGATACCTCCGGTACTGATATCTACCTTGCTGCAAGCAAGCTACATTTAGGGGCCATTGCAGGTTATAACTGGTTTTGGAATGTTACCACGCGTTATAGTGAAGCAAATCAGCTTGGCTTACTTGGATACGGTGGAGCGAATAGCAATGAAAAACTCTTATTTGAAGCTAGTACTGCCATTTTTCTTAGTCGAGAAGTTGCTGTTGGAATAGAGTATCGTCAAAAATCAAATAATCTCGGATTGGGTGAGCAAGATTGGCAAGATGTATTTGTTGCTTGGATGCCAAATAAATACGTAAGTGTCACTGCCGCATACCTTGATTTAGGTAGTATTGCTGGAGCAAAAGACCAAACCGGTTGGTACTTATCGGTAACAGGATATTGGTAATGGAAAAAATACTAACAACGATAGTGTTAATAGCCAGCTTAGCTGGTTGTTCATCGGCTTCAAATCTAACGTTTTATCAGCAACTTGATGGTAAAGCAGGGCTACAAAGACTGGTTGATAGTTTCATTAATCAAATCGGTAATGACGAACAAATTATTCATTACTTTGAGCATGCAAATATTAGCCATTTCCGCGAAGGCTTTATTAATCATTTGTGTGTATTAACTGATGGGCCCTGTGAGTACACGCGTGATAGTATGGTTGATATTCATACTGGCATGCACATCACGGAGGCTGACTTTAATCATGTGGTTGATTTGTTAATCAATGCCATGAATGAACAAAATATTAGTCATACAGTGCAAAATAAAATACTCGCGAAAATGGCACCACTGAGAGCTGAAATTATTAAGATTTAGTGATCCAGTAACTTTAAAGCAGCTTCACTGACGTGATGTGGCTTTATTTCGTTAATAATATCTTTTTCAAGTAGCTGATCGCCATTTGCAATTAACGTAATGGCATTAGTTACTTTGGGTGCCACAACACTCCATGGCGAAGTTCCTAAGCCCACAACAGCAACAAAAGGAATATTGAATGCAGCTGCAATATGCATGGGACCAGAATCGATTGTCAGTAATAAATCAAGCTCACCGATAGCGTCTATCATAGTAATAATCGAGGTTTTCCCAGCAAGGACGACAGAGTCAATTTTTTGCTGGTTTAGCCGCTCCTGTAATTGTTGGGTATCTTCAAGCTCACCGTTATCACCAAAAATATAAAATGTGCAGTCAATATTTTTAGCTATATCAACCATTGCAACAAATGAAAGCTCATTAGGGTAATGACGCAAGCCTTTATTTTTTCCGCCAAAATAAACCCCGATAGATTTTTTGTTCTGTTTAGGGATTAACAGGCTCGGCTCTTTTACGATTGCTGTTTTTGGTATAGAGCTAAACGGATTACCATGTGGCTCATTCACAAGTCGGCAGTAGCGAAATATATAGTGGTGATTTTCGTCTAATTTCAGTTTGTGTGTTAACAGTGGTGAGCGACCATTTTTTGCATAACCTACTCGGTATTTGATACTTGCTAAAAAGCAAAGTATTGCTTCAGACAATGAGTTGCGCATAATTACTGCAAGCTCAATGTTAGCATTTTTGAGTATTTTTGCTTGTGCCCACATAGAGATGGGTTTGTTATTATCAAAGCGTTCATCCACGATAACACAGTAGTCAGTCTCGCGTTTAAACATCTCAGCTAAGTGAGGTCTAACAAATAAGATAATGCTTTTAGTTGGATAAAGGTCTTTAAGTAGTTGTAAAGCCGGTGTGCAATTGACTGCATCACCAATAAATTTTGGTAGTACTACTAAAATATTGCCTGCTATTTGGCTGCTTACTATTTGTTGATTATTTTTTTTCATCTAAGTTTAGCCTTTAGAACTGTCAATATTAAGATATTTTAAAATCATCTTTGTATCACATTGTTTGCAATATAATGCCTAGTATAAATGTATATAATTGTAGAAAAAATATTTTTTAGTTTATTCTTGATAATTTAAGTAATTTACAGTGTATATAGAAGCTGGCAAAATTATTGTGCAAAATGTACCGTAACTATTTTAATAATAGGCTCTGGTAGAGAAGGCTTAGTAATATGTAACAGAAGTAAAGGAACACAATGAAAAACATAGTAACTTGCCAATGGCTAAACGAGCACTTAAACGACCCAAAGCTGGTTATCTTTGATGCTGGCATGGTGCGCCCAGGTAAGCTGGGTGAGTATAAACCGCAGGCTAAGTTGCCAAATGCACAGCGTTTTGACTTTAAAAAGCAATTAGCCGATCAAGACAATCCGCTACCGCATACCATGTGCAGTGCGGAGCAATTTACTCAGCAGATGCAGTTAATGGGGGTTGATAAAGATTCCTTAGTTATCATCTACGAAGACCAAGGCTTATTTAGTGCTGCAAGAGGTTGGTGGATGTTTAAAGCCATGGGCTTTGATAATGTCAAAGTACTCAGTGGTGGCCTTGCTAAGTGGCAGTCGTTGGGTTATTTAACGCAAATTGAATATAGTCGCCATTATCATAAAGGTAACTTTGTTGCCAAACCGCGAGTTGGTTACTTTATTGATGCGGCTGCAGTCTTTCAGGGCATAGATGATGAACATACCGTACTACTTGATGCACGAGGTTATCAGCGTTATTTAGGTGAAATGGCAGAGCCGAGAGCTGGGATGCGCAGCGGCCATATTCCTAATAGCCGCGCTTTACCTTTTGTTGAATTATTGGATGATGGCGAAGCAAAACCATTCGTTGACATTAAAGCTGCTTTCGAGGCTGTACTTGGCGATCAAGCAGATCTGCAAACTACCTTGCAATTTAGTTGTGGCTCCGGCGTTACTGCATGTATCTTGGCGTTATTTGCCGATGAGTGTGGATATGAAAATCTGCATGTTTATGACGGCTCATGGAGTGAGTGGGGCGGCCGAGACGAACTACCTATCGAAACGGGTCCCTGTCCTTCGCGTTAAACGCAAATCCGTAGTGCTGCCAGTAATCAATGGCTTTTTTATTGAGAGGCTGGCGTACTTGTACTTTGCTTGCTGTTGCCGACGGGCTATGTTGTTTATGAAAATCCAGACACTTAACTTGCCAAGGTAAATCACAAAAATCATAGAGCTGTTGCGTGCTTGTGATTGGCTCTGATACTAATGTTTCGTATTGCATAATCATCACATTATCCGGGTGTTTTGCTGCAAAATGATTTATCAAAGAGCTGTAATCTTGATAAAAACTATCGATGTCTTGCAGGTTATAGCTATAGTGATGAAACGCACTGGCTGGGCTGTACAGTTGGCGGTAATTAGCTATACAGCTAGCTTTTCGGCCTCGTTGCATGCAAATGATTTTAGCCTTCGGGAAAGCCGCTAAAATTAAATCGATATAGTAAAAATTAAATGGCTGTTTGTCGCAGCTGCGTAGCTGTGGTGCTACTAGTTGACTAATACGCTGTTTATACTGACTCAACTGCGCCATTAACGCAGCATTTTTATATGCATCATTGAGCACCACGCTATTTAATGGCTGAGCATTATTACCTTGGCAAAGCTGGGCAATATCATTGAGTTCACCAACACCTTGCACCAGATCTGATTGATTCATTATTTTTTCTAGCAAAGTAGTCCCTGAGCGCGGCATACCAACAATAAATATCGGGGTAAAATCGTTGTCGCTTAAGGACGGCGTATACCTGTGACTTAAGGTTATCAGTTGCTGGCAAAATGCTTTGTGAGCTTGCGCATCATATTTTACATGCTGATAGATCGCTTGCTTACTTGTAGTAATGTGGGCAAAGGCTTGCTTATAATCAGCGCAGTGCTCGTGATTGAGTGCAATCGCATGGTGCAGAAATTGTTGCTGCATCGGCGTTTTAGCGTATTCGGTTAAAGTTAACAGCTGTTGTAAATGCTGCTTAGCCTGCTTGTTATTGTTAAGTTCAGCGAGCGAGTAGTGAGCTTGAAAATGCTGCGGATGTAACTCTGTAAGTGTACGCAGTAGCTGTATAGCATCATTCAATTGCCCCATGATTTTATAGGCCACAGCTAAGTTATAACTTATTTGCGGATTGTTAGGGGCTTGTTGATAGGCCCGTAATTGCCACTCGAGCGCCAGTGGATAATGGCCTAAACGAGTCAGTACATTAGCAATTAAATCGCATTCAATAACTTCATAATATGGATGTTTTATTGCTTCAGTTATATATTGCTGCGCATCTAACAGCTGCCCGCGCAGTACGGCAAATTTGGCTGAGTGAGCAAAATATAAAGGTAGGGGCGTAATACTAATCGCTTTGTTTAAGAGTTTATTTGCTTTGCTTATATCATTTGCTGCAACATTTACTTGCGCCAGCAAAAAATAGCTAAAGTGATCATCTGGTGTGTTTTTAATATTACTGATCAGTAATAAATGCGCGTCATTAAGCTTGCTATGATTAATAGCGTGCTCAATTTGTTGTTGTAGGTTTTTTTGTATCGATGTCAGCATGGCAATAAGCATAAAAGCCTTGGCGTAAAACACCAAGGCTTTTTTAGTTTATAGATAACCGTTATTACAGTTCAAAGTTATACGTAAACTTCATGCCGATAGTACGCGGTGTTGTAGTGTAGTGACCATACACACGTTGTAGTTCAGGAAGTTCTTTCGAATCAATCCAAGACTTATCTCGACGTACAGAGGTGAACGCGTACTTATCGAATAAGTTATCAACATAGAGAGTGGCCGACCACATATCACCGGTTAGCTTGGCAGATAAGTTACTCAAGGCATAGCCTGCAAGCGTTTCACCATCAGCTTTTAAGCCAATTTTAGTGATCGTATCGCTCTGTGCTGTTATACCGTAATTTACGCTTAAAAGTTTATTATCTAATACATCTTGTTCGTAACGCAGACCAAACGAGAATTGATGCTCAGGCGCACCTGGCAAGCGGTCGCCATCTTCACCGCCTTGTACTCCTGCACCAAATACATCAGGAGAATCTTCAGTTAATTGCGCTTTGGCATAAGCGTATGTGGCATAAGCAGTCCAGTTATCCGCGATGATTGCACGGCTTGAAACTTCAACCCCTTTAGAGTTAGCAGTAGCTGCATTTGAGGTAATCAACTCCTGACCATTTACGGTTGTGCTACCGATTTGCGCGTCTTTCCAATCAACATTAAATAATGCCGCGTTAAAGTGTAGGCGGTTTTTAAACCAGCTCGATTTAAAACCAAGTTCATAATTTACAGTGGTATCAGGTTCATAACCAATTTCATTTGGTAGAGCACAGACAATTTGTTGTTCAGGTAACACATCAGGGCAAGGAGCTAGGCCGTTGCCACCACCAATCCTAAAGCCTTCACTAACGGTAAAATAGGCTAGTACACCAGTTTCAAAAGTGTAATTAGCGTTAAATTTAAATAAGTTACCGTTATCACTGGCGCTCGTATTCACCATTGCAAGTTGATCTAATGATGAAAAATCACCTGAATACAACGGTGTGGCTGAGCCTGAAGTAGTGGATACATCATATTCGTAAAAACGCGCACCAAGGGTTACATTGAATTGATCGGTAAACGCATAACCTACTTCACCAAATAGTGCTTTTTCAGTGGTTTCAGAGTCACTGACTAAAATATACTCGAGATCTTGTTGTAGATTAGGAATATCATCGCCCCAAAACTCAGTTAAACCGGGTGTGTATTCGCGATCGTCTGAGTGAGTTTCAAGCTTGTTGTAGTAACCACCGACAATCCAGTTAAAAGCACTATCAGAGTTAGACACTAAACGAATTTCTTGAGTGAAACTATCACGTTTTGATGTATCCAAGGTTTGCGCAACAAACGCTGGAAATTCTGCATAACCAGTCCATATGTCGTAAAGCAAATCAGTTTGATCACGTTGTCCAGATTGCTCATAGCTTGACCAACCAGAGGCAGATACAAGTTCAGCAAAACCTAAATCCGCTTTAATTTCCAAGCTTAATAAGTCGTTTTCTTCTTCACCAGGCTCAAGTATCCGCGCGGCATTTTCATACTGGCCAACCATCCCTTGTAGGCCACTGCTGTCACTTAATGAATTATATTGCGATGTAGAATTACCGCCATTTTCTTGTTTTTGATAAAAATAGTTTAGCGTTGCCTCTACAGCTTCATTAGCTTGCCAGCGAAGTGATACACGACCTGTGGTAATTTGCTCATCATTTACATCACTGACACTGCGCAAGTTAGCACTGACATCTTGTGGGTTGGTAAAATCAGGGTTTGGGTTTGATACGCCTGGGTTTTGTACTACGAAGTTATAATCGATATAACCTGGGTTGGTGTAGTAATTGACGCTAGCGCGAATAGCCAATACATCGTCAATTAACGGCGTATTAAATACTAAACCCAACTCACCGCCAGTGCCGTCACTTTCGTTTAAGCTAAACACATCACCAGTGACTTGGCCTTCGGTAATATCGAGCTGAGGTTGTTTTAATAAGTAACGAATTGCACCACCTAATGTTCCCGCTCCGTATAATGTACCTTGTGGACCGATAAGCACTTCAACACGGTCTACGTCTGTTAAACGTAAATCAATATTAAGTGGAATTTCACCCACGTAAGTGGCAACTGTACCGCCATCAGAAATACGATCAGAAGTATTAGTATTTAAGCCACGGACAATAATCGGTGAACCTTCACGGCCACCTTGATCAGAAATAGTTAAACCTGGCACCCAGCGTGCCACATCTTCAAGATCACCAATGTTTTGATCTTTGATCACATCACCATCAAGGGCGGTAATATTAAGTGGTGCCTCTTGCACTGAGCCCGCACGACGAGTCGCGGTAATTTGAATTGTTTCAATTGCTTTTTCTGCTTGGGTTGTTGACTGCGCAGCAGCAAGATGGTGGCTATTAAATAAAATAGCAGAAACAGCTGATGCAAGAAGTGCTGGCCTAAAGGTGTTCATGTTCATTTTCCGAATAAGTTACAGTGATTTTATGCTTAAAAATCAAGCCAAGTTGATTATTTAAACAAAATACATTGGATATTTAGTGAATTTATATCCAATTATAGTGTATTTTTATTCTTTTCGTCATGCTTTATTTGTATGTTTATGCCGTTATTTTGAATAAATATCTAAGTGTTTTTGTAAGGACAGTTTTTACAGTTGTTTTTACAGCACTTTCCGCGCTTTAAGAAAAACCAACGACTGAATACCATATAACTATTTTGCATTTCATAATCGAGGTGTTCGATTAAATTATCGTTACTGTGAAAAGGCTTTGCGAAAGTAAGTTGTTCTTTGAGAGGGCGTTTATAGAGAGTATTTAGAAATTGGTTCATTTTCGCCAAGATACAATCTCTGCATAAACAGCTGGTGGTTGTACTATCAAGCGGTAAAATAGCAGGCAGCTCATTGCACCAACAGGCATTGATATCATCAACATTGCAGTTAAGAGTAGCTTGGCATTGCGAGCAGGCTAAAATAGTCATTAGATATATTTTAATCTTCAATGAAATAGTCAGTTACAGGATAACAGATAATTAAAAATGAACAGAGCACAAGCGTTAGCAGAATTTGTCACTTTTGGTAAATACAAAGACGAGGCCATAAGTATCATTGTTGCATCAACAATAGGTAACCAAGGCCCAATTTATATATTGACGCTTGCAACTGTTCTTGATGTGCTCACTCGCTGCCAAGCAGATGAGATTGATTTAGACGACCTGGAGTTGTGGGCGAATGTTATAGAATCTAGAACCGACATCGACTATAGCGCCGTCGAAGGGGTTATCTATGCCCTCAGCAACAGCGAACAAATGGGCGAGCTTGATAAGAGTAAAGTTACGAAGTTGGTTGAATTATTAGCAAGTTAGTAGGGGCTAGGTTCTAGGGATATTGCGGCTAACCTCATATTGAGATGACTGAAAATAAAAAGCGCGGCATAAAGCCGCGCCTACCATGCGATTGTTACCTGAGGAAATCACTTGCCTAGAGCCTTTTACCTAGCTCCTTTATCCTGCAGTCTATTACTTATGATATCCCAAGCAGGTTTCTACTTCGTTTTTCGAACCTAAAATTACCGCTACGCGTTGGTGGATAGCGTCGGGTTGAATATCCATAATGCGTTCTGTGCCAGTTGAAGCGATGCCGCCGGCTTGCTCGATCAGCATAGCCATTGGGTTTGCTTCGTAAAGTAGGCGTAGCTTATTTGGTTTGTTTGGATCTTTAGTGTCGGTTGGGTAGGTAAAAATACCACCGCGACATAACACGCGATGAACATCACCGACCATGGCGGCAATCCAGCGCATGTTAAAGTTACGCGCTCGTGGGCCTGTTTCGCCAGCCATTAAGTCATTTATGTAGTTTTGCATCGCAGGCTGCCAATGGCGTTGATTTGACGCATTGATGGCGTATTCGTTGGTCTCTTCTGGTACTTGGGCAAAATCTTGAGTTAATAAGAAGCTGCCGTGTGTTTTATCTAGCGTGAAGAAACGTGTACCTTTGCCAGTCGTTAATGCAAGCACTGTAGATGGGCCATATAATACATATCCCGCAGCGACTTGGCTTTTACCCGGTTGCATAAAGATACTTTGATCTGCAGGATCTGAGCCTTCAGGCGCTTTCATTACTGAGAAAATAGTACCAACCAATGAATTGATATCGGTATTTGATGAGCCATCAAGTGGGTCAAACGCAACGATATATTCTGCATTCGGGTTGCCAGCTACGGTGTAGTCTTCTTCTTCTGAGGCTATCGCTTTTACGTAGCCTGACTCCAGTAAAATATCTTTAAGTAGTTGGTTGGTCAGAACATCGAGTTTCTTTTGTGTTTCGCCTTGAATGTTTTCATCAAGCGTTGAACCTAGTACACCGGACAGGGCACCTTGGCCGACGCGGAACGAAATTTCTTTACAGGCCGCTAAAATCGTTCTGATCAATGAGATTAACTCTCTAGGGCAACCGTCTTCAAGTAATACCGGAGGTAGTCTACGCATTCTATTTTCCTGATAACGTTATGGGCCATGATAATCATAGGGTGAGAGGGATCATCACAGCAAGCGCTGAATTTCGTCTTAAATAACTGTATTTTAGGTGCAACATCCTATACTGGACACACCTTAACCGTATTTAAAACGCGAATAACAAAGATAAGATTATGCAAAAAATACCATTGATACGTTACATACTCTTTACTGTGTTGCTAACTATGATAACCCAAGCGCACGCAGCAATTAAGTCTATTAATGATTTTACTGAACAAATGAATCATTTTCCGGGCTACTTCTCTTTTTATTACGACACTCAAAACGGTAAAATTTATTTAAAAGTTGATAAACTCAAGCAGCAATTTTTATTACAGCAAAGCTTGCCTTATGGTGTCGGCTCTAACGATATTGGCCTTGATCGCGGCCAGTTAGGCAATACGCATCTAGTACAGTTTGAGCGCTTTGGCGATAAAGTGATGTTACGGGCTATTAATACCTACTACCGTGCAAATACCAGCAATAAAGCCGAACAAAAAAGTATTCAAGAAGCCTTTGCATCAAGTATTTTAGCGGGTTTTAAAGTGGTTGCACAAAGCCCGCAAGCTGTATTGATTGATTACACGCCCTATTTACTGAGCGATGTACATGGTGTGGGTCGAACGCTTGCTGCACGTAAACAAGGCAATTTTAGCCTTGATGAAAGTCGCAGTGCAGTAAATATGGATCGCTCAAAAGCGTTTATGAAAAATACTGAACTTGAAGCTGTGCTGACATTTAATGGCACTCAACCGGGTGAGTATATTCGTCAGGTCAGTGCTGACCCTTACGCATTAACCGTGCATATGCATCACTCTTTAATACAGTTACCTGATGATAATTACACGCCACGTGCGTTTCATCCGCAATCAGGTTATTGGAGTATTGAACATAAAGATTATGCCGCGCCATTAAGTGAATCAATGTTGGTACGTTATATTCCGCGTCATCGTCTAGCGAAAAAAGACCCAAGCTTACCTATTAGCGAACCCGTTGAGCCGATTATTTATTATTTAGATCCAGGCGTACCAGAGCCGGTAAAAACAGCGTTACTCGATGGCGCAAAATGGTGGGATGATGCGTTTTCTCAAGCGGGTTATAAAAATGCATTTATTGTTAAAGTGTTACCAGATAACGCGGATCCTATGGATGTGCGTTATAACGTGATCCAGTGGGTGCATCGTGCAACGCGCGGTTGGTCTTATGGCAGCTCGGTGATCGATCCGCGTACAGGTGAGATTTTAAAAGGTCACGTTACATTAGGCTCACTGCGTGTGCGCCAAGATATTTTAATTGCTGAAGCACTTGCAGCGCCTTATTTAGAAGGTAATGAAGTGGCAAAAACGTTACAAGCAATGGCACTTGATCGTATTCGCCAGCTCAGTGCTCACGAAATTGGTCACACACTTGGTATAGCGCATAATTTCTCTGCGTCAGTGGCTGATCGTGCGTCTGTTATGGACTACCCACATCCATTAGTGGGCTTTAATGACCAAGGTGAACTCGATGTGAGCCGAGGTTATGCACAAGGTATGGGGCAGTGGGATACGCAAGTTATAAAGTACGGTTACAGTGATTTTCGTAACCTTGATGAAGATGCAGAACTAAGCGCAATTTTAGCGGATAACCAAGCTAAAGGGCTGGAGTTTATTTCTGATAGTGATGCACGAGCGCAAGGTGGCGCGCATCCAACAGCACATTTATGGGATAACGGCAGTTCGCCAAGTGAAGAGTTATTAAGAGTGCTTGATGTAAGACAACAAGCACTCGCTAAATTTGGTATTAACAATATCAAAGAAGGAACGTCACTATCTCAGCTAGAAGAGATGCTGGTGCCGCTGTATTTATTCCATCGTTATCAGGTCGAGTCTGCTGTAAAACTGATTGCAGGTGTTGATTATGATTACGAAGTACGTGGTCAAGGTATTTTAAAAGGTGCACAAGTTGTTGCAAAGGCAACTCAACAGCTCGCTTTAAAGGCCATCTTAGCTACCCTAAATGCTGACAATTTAGTATTACCAGAATCAGTGTTAGCGCTAATTCCACCCAAGGCCTATGGCGAATCTAAAAGCCGAGAAAGCATTGTTGGCCGCACTGGCTTAACCTTAGATGCAATGGCGCTACCCGAAGTGGCTGCACAACATAGTTTAGCGTTATTGCTAAATAGCCAACGATTAAATCGTTTAGCACAGCAACAAGCGCGCAGTAATGCATTTTTTAGCTTAGATGAACTGCTTGCAAAAGTTTATCAGCAGGTGTTTTTGATTCAGAGCAAAAAAGGCATGGCAGGTAAAATCACTCAGCGGGTGCAGTTATTAACAGCAAAGCAGTTTGCTGATTTAGTCGCCAGTGATAAAGTTGCTCCAGAGGTGCAAGCTCAGTTGCGTTATTACTTAGTAAAACTGAGTAAGGCGTATCAGCAAGAGTCTTTACTTAGCAGTGCTGATGTTGGTGAAAGTGCGTTTAAGCAATACTTAGCCGATCAAATTAAACAGTTTCTGGCTACCGGCAATTGGCCTACAAATTTTACTGCATTACCAATTCCACCAGGATCACCAATTTAAATGTTAACTACAAGGCCCTAGAAGCTAGGGCCTAGTTTCTCTTGCATAAAACTGGTTTTTTGTTAACCTAGCCGCCTTCCATTTTTAGTCTTTTTGAGGTGTTTATGGCGTTTTTATCTCGTTCGATATTGGCGATGTCCATAGCACTATCAAGTCTTAATGTCAGCGCTAAAGCCGTGTGTGAAGTAGAGCTAAGGCATGGTTTGATCATCACTGATGATGTCATTCGTATTGTTGATAAGGGCCAAACCCGCGTACAAATAAATAATGATAATCAACTATTTATCCGTGGCTATTGGATTGATCTAACGTCAGATGAAACCCTAGTGTTAAAACAGTTTAGCGCGGGTATTCGCGATACGGTGCCTGAGTTGGTAGAGTTGGCAACTGACGGTGTTAATCTTGGCTTAAGTGCGATAGAGCAAGTTGTTGAAGGTATGTCGGACAAAGAGTCGGAAGTGCTAAAAACGCAACTGCAATATGTTGAGCGCGCTTTAATGGATAAATTTAAACGCGGTGATGATTTCTTTTTTATTGCCCCACAATCACTATCTAAAATTGATGATTTTTTTACCGAAGAGATCAGTCAAAAAATTCACTCTGCCGTGCATGGCTCTCTCGGCGCTATTTTAGTTTCTCTAGGTGATGCATTTAAGTCCCGCGAAGGTAATATTGAAGATCGTATCAATGACATGGGACAGCGCATGGATATTATTTCAAAAGAAATCGATAAGTCACTGCAGAAAAAAGCTCAACAGTTAGAGTTAAAAGCCTCAGAATACTGTGAATGTTTAAACTCGCTTGATGTCACCGAATCACGATTACAAATGATAGTACCAAGTATGGCTGATTTTGATTTAGTACAAATTAAATCTTAACTTAATCAATTCAATTAAAAAGCCCGCGTAATTAACGCGGGCTTTTTAATTTTAGGTAACCAATTACTAGGATCTAAACTTGCCTGTTTCAGCTTCTAAATCGCTCGTCAGTCCTTTTATCAAGTCCGTTGCAGCATGGGCTTGATGCGATAGGTCTGCGGTCTGTGAGGCGGTGTCAGAGATGGTCACAATGCGTCTTGCTGTGTCTTCCCCTGCATCGAGCTGCTCTTTAGCTGCAATGGCTATTTGATGGCTCATTTGTGCGATGGCACTCAAAGATGCAGCAACACGCTGCAACTCTTCACTGGCATCTTTAGATTTCGCTACGGTTTGTTCACTGGTGGCAATACTTAAGTTAACTGAAGTTTTTGCATCTTTCGTGGCGGATTGTAATTTACCGATCATAGTACGAATTTCTTCTGTGCTAGTTTGCGTGCGCTGCGCTAGTTGACGTACTTCATCCGCAACGACCGCAAAGCCTCTTCCTTGTTCACCAGCACGGGCAGCTTCAATGGCTGCATTGAGTGCTAACAGGTTAGTTTGCTCGGCAATACTTTGAATAACAGTAAGCACATTTGCAATATTATTTACTTCATCATCAAGGAGTTGGATGTTATTACCAGCGCTGTCAATTTGTTGCTCTAAAAGAGCTATGGTATTTGCTGCCTCAGCAGTTAAATGACTGGCATTTTGTCCTTGGCTTTCGGCTTCTTGTACTGAAAAGGCGGCTTGCTCGGCATGCTCAACCACTGTTTGCGCAGAGGCTGTTAGCTCAGTGATAGCTGATGCGACCATATGGGTTTCTTCGTTTAGGCTGCGGGTCAGTTTATCAAGCTCAGTTGAGCGGGATTCGTTATCTAAACTCTGATTTTTTAGACTATCAGTAACATCTTTAATACTGCCAACTACACCCCGTAGCCCTTGTTGCATATAGTGCATGGCAGCAATAATGCTTTCAGGTTGGGCGTCAGTACGAATATGCGAATTTAAGTTACCACGAGAAACTTGCTTAACAATACCAATTACCTCAGTGACTTCACCGCCTAACGCGTTGCTTAAAGAAATACCAAAGCGAGCAATTGCAGCAGTTAAAGCAAGGGCAATAAGTAGTGACAAGCCTAGTAACCACTTAGCGGTATTCCAGTAACGCTCATCAACTTCTTTTTCGCTGATCCCGGTACCAACATACCAACCAAAGTAAGGGGTTTTTTGTACCACAGAGGTTAGGTCAACGGTTTCACCATCACGGACAGAATCCCAATGATAAGTAATAATTTTGTTGGTTTGATTACCGACTAATTGTTCAACCATACGACCAATACTGTTACCGCTGGCATCTTTGAAATCATTAAAGCTGGTGTTGTGTAGCTGCGGATCGTGAGGTGTAGCAATAAAGTCGAGTTTATCATTCACTACGTAGACATATTCACTGTCGTGGTATTTGTTTTCACGCAACATTTGCGTGGCAAAGTCACGCGCCTGTTGCTCGGTTAGTTGCCCATTTTTAGCAAGTAACTCAAATTGCTCGACAATATTTGTCGTGCTTTTCATGAGTTGATTGATACGGGCAATATTATCGTTTTCACTAGCGTGACGAAGAGATTGTAAGCCCAGTAATGCTATAGCATTGAGTGCTACAAACATTGCTCCAGCGAACAAGATTATTTTAGTTCTTAATGCTAAACCTGACAGCACATCGCGCCCCTTATTATTGTTATGACCATGATTTTCTACCATGTTTGTCGGCTAGATGTTAGCTTTAATTAACAATAATAACGGAATTAGACGTGACTTTTACTCAAGTTTCCACTGTAGGTAATTTAAAGTGAAATTTCTGCTGCGCTTAAGAGTCGATATTCTCCGCTGGCAAGGGTCTCATCAAGCTCGATATTTGCTACTTTTTCTCTATGTAATTCAACTACCTTATTACCGACTGCGGCGAGCATACGTTTAACCTGATGATATTTACCTTCGCAGATCGACAAACGCATACGGTATGTGGCAAGTTGCTCTGCAATTGCGGGTCTGGTTAGCTCTTTTTCGTTGTGTAATTGCACCCCTTGGCGCAGTTTTTCCAGCGCATCATCCGTTAGAGGTTCTTGCGTTTCAATTAGGTAAGTCTTGAATTTGTTATGTTTTGGGGAGGTGATTTTATGTGACCAATCTCCATCATTGGTAATGATCACAAGTCCAGTCGTATCGAGATCAAGCCGACCTGCAACATGAAAATCACTCATGTTAGGTTCATCGAGTAAATCAAATACCGTTGGGTGTAACTCGTCACTGTTAGCGCATACATAGCCGACCGGTTTATTCAGCATATAATAACGTTTACCTAAAAAAACTAGCGGCTTACCTTGCCACAATACGTCATCAGTTGCTGTGATTGGATGATCATAAGCGCAGATCACCTCGCCATTTACGCTGGCATCTTTACGCTTTATTCCTGCCCTCGCTTTGGTGCGTGGAGTTTCTGCTAGATGGCTAATAAATTTATCTAGGCGGCAAGGGAATTTCATTGGGTTCACACTTCTAGTCGACTACAATGGCGGCGAGTATAACGGATCGTGATAACGCATGACAGTACACAGCGGACAAATATTAGCATATTATCAACAGCAAATAGCCACCGGTAAATTGCAATTTGATGATGCCCAATTAGCGGCGGTGAATGCACTAGACAATCTCGCAATTGCCATTGATAAACCGCATCATTGGTGGCAAAAATCGATATCTTTGCAGGGCATTTATTTGTATGGACCTGTTGGACGGGGTAAATCGATGCTAATGGATGTGTTTTTTGAGACTGTAGCTATTAAACAAAAAACACGGTTACACTTCCATCATTTTATTGCTCAAGTACATACTCGCCTAGGACAGTTGCAAGGGGTTAAAAACCCGCTGGATAAAATAGCCAATGAGTGGTCAGAAACGCTGAAACTAATTTGTTTTGATGAGTTTTTTGTCTCTGATATTGGCGATGCTATGATCATGGCTGGGTTATTTAAAGCCTTGTTTGCCAAAGGCATCGTTTTGGTTGCTACGTCAAATTGTCAACCTGAGCAGCTTTATTATAACGGCTTGCAGCGAGCGCGCTTTTTACCCACCATAGCGTTAATTAAAGCGCATTGTCATATTATTAATGTCACTGGCACTGTTGACCACCGATTTCGTTTTGGAAAGCACGCGACTCATTATTTTAACAGCTCGGCTAACTCTGAACTGGATGCTGATTTTTTGGCTTTTGCAGATAACTTACAAACAGCAACTGATATTACTATTTACGGGCGTAAACTAGCGTGTTTAAGGCTCAGCAATAATGCCATTATGTTTGATTTTATGGCGTTGTGCTCAGGCCCGCGTAGTACCGCTGATTATATTCATTTAGCAAAGTACTATCAGCGTGTATATATTTGTAATGTACCAGTAATGGGCGCTGCGGCGACAGGTAAGCAAATAGTGCATGGTATTGAAGATAGCTATCAGCGTGAAAAACAAGATTTAAAAGAACATACACTAGACGATGAAGCGCGACGCTTTATTGCCTTAGTGGATGAATTTTACGACCGTGGCAAGTTATTGATACTGAGTAGCGAGGTTGGCATTGCTGATTTATATCAAGGTCAAAAGCTGGCATTTGAATACGCACGCACCGAGTCAAGATTAATAGAAATGCAAAACTGGTAGTCACTCTATTAATTATAAACATTTACTATCTACTTATAAGTGAGAGTTACATTCTCTTTATCTGTAGTAGCTCATATCTGACAGGCAGCCTGAGCGATAACCGGACATATACACTTTAACTAATAATGTATACCTCCACTCCTTTGAATAAAAAGTCTAGGGAGTTATCCGCATGGTCTGGTGTCAACTCACCAGTTGAGTCACATGCTAGTGCCATTGAAAAACCATGAAGATAGTCAACTAATAGATTAAGAAAAGCCTTTTCTTGATCGTTTCTTATCTTTAATGGGTTAACAATTAAATTAAATCTACTTATAAATACATCAGCAGGACTGTTTGAAGACATAGATATAAGAGTCTTTAATAAGCCATCATATCTTTGGAGAATTGCTAAATAGCTTTTTGAAAGCTCTTTTAGTTCCTGTTTCCAATCTAATTTTCTCCTAGGTACATATATTTCAGACATTAGTGACTTAGCAACGCCCTCCAGTAAAATGTTTTTATTATTAAAGTAATAATATAAAGCCATAGGATCGACATTCAGTTCTTTCGCAATGGCCCTCATACTAGGAACTTTCCCATTGTCAGCCATCATACATTTAGCCTTACCTACTATTAACTCGGCATTAAGACTATTTTTTTCTTTGGAGGGGCGACCTCTTTTTGTTTCGGATTGATTCATATAAAAATCTATATACTTTACTTTCATTTTCTACGGTGTAGAATCATCTTACATTATTCTACGCTGTAGAATGAAGTCAAATTAAGTTAATAGGGGTATTTATGTCCAATAAAGTATTTATAGCTACAAGCCTCGATGGTTACATCGCTGGAAAAAATAATGAAATTGATTGGTTAGAGGCTATTTCTAATCCAGATAATATCGATATGGGTTATCAGGCTCATATGGAAAGTATCGATGCTTTAGTTATAGGTCGCAACACGATGGAGTTGGTTGCAAGTATGGATATTGAATGGCCTTACAGCAAACCTGTTTTCGTTTTAAGCAAATCATTGAAGAAAGTGCCAGATAAACTAGAAGGAAAAGCATTTTTAGTTAAAGGAGATATAAAAAGTATTAATAACGAGTTAAATGAAAAAGGATACAACAACTTATATATAGATGGTGGCTTGACTGTTCAGAGCTTTTTAAAAGAAGATTTGGTAGATGAGCTTATAATTACAATAA
This sequence comes from Pseudoalteromonas sp. SG44-1, assembly GCF_014164315.1. NCBI lineage: Bacteria > Pseudomonadati > Pseudomonadota > Gammaproteobacteria > Alteromonadales > Pseudoalteromonadaceae > Pseudoalteromonas > Pseudoalteromonas sp. SG44-1. Next base: position 55,107 of record NZ_JACJEW010000020.1, on the reverse strand, counting down.
TACCAATATTACTTGGTAGTGGAATCAGACTCTTCGGTGAATTAGATCGTGTATTAGAATTTAGGTGTACAAAATCTGAAAAGTACTCAAATGGTATCTGCCAAAATCGTTTTGAGCGGTACTCTGGTTAATATTTAATTGAATGCATATGACCGTTGTTGGCACTTTTTCGAAGTTCGGCTGTGAGCGATCTACAGACGGCCACTCTAGCTCGTTTTTGGACAAAAACAAGTTAGTGCAGGAGCACTAACTCAGCCAAGATAGATGAGAAAAATTATCTTGGTATCTTAACCGCGAAACCCAACTTTGAAACATAGTCTCTTGTTAGAGCGCTTTTTCTCTTTGCCTTAATTCTTCAATTTTCTGTTGGTGAGAACGAACAACCTCAGGTTGACGATAAACATTGTATATTGCCCTTTTAGAGTACTTTTTCTTTACTTTTGAAAAGCTAAACCAATGACTAAAAATATAAGGAGCTTGCCACTGAACAATTAGACTTCGAGCCTCATCCCCATTGAATGATGGTTGAGTCGAATCAAACTGATGTTTGTATAGACTATTGCTAGAAATACGATTACAACGCACTTTTACATAATCAGCAGCTTCTCGATGTGTAAATAAAATGTAAGAATTTCGATTTCTAAACTGAAGCTCGTTTAGCAAATGAATATCTTTAACATTGGTAACATCTGTATAGTACGTCCCTTTTTTACCTACTTTATAAACTTGCTTATCATACAAACATAGAGTGACTCTATTTGATAATGGCAAGAAAATCTGAGTGCCACATTTAGCTATACTTGATACATCCACAGCATTTACATTGCGCAAATACCAATTGTAGTGAACTACTGGATGATCAGATATTACATACTCGGTGTCTGTATCATTGATTAAAAAGTGCCATTCTAAGTCAAGTATTAATGGACAGTGCAATGCAGAGTCAATCGTTTGCATTCGAAGTATATCTTTAGGGTCATCTAGCACGAACTCGACACTATTGATTGCTTCTTCACTAAAGTTATTCAATTGCCCAAGTTGTGTTATGACTTCATTCATGACGTTATTAAAGGTCTTCAACGAAGTAGACAACGCACTCGGAGTTCGACTTAGTTGTACGATTATAAATCGAAGTAAGTATATTTGAGACTTAACATCTAATGGTTCATTTGATTCTCCACGAAACAACTTTAAAACACTCGAAGCAGGAGCTTCAATATGTTCTGCTAGGAAGTTCTCTACAACGTTATCTTTATCATAGAAGTAATTCTCAGCAAGTACCCTATCAACACTTGTTGGGTTTCGTAATATATCACGACTTGAATCGTATATATTCACAACGTCATCTTCTGAAGTGAAGTTCTTAAGCAAGCAGCGAGGAACAAAGTGCTGGTTTTTAGTTATTTTTGACATCTTTTTACCCACTTAATCATCACAGTTTGTAGTATCCATGAGTGCTTTAACGAGACTGTAGAATTTCTATTTTTATAAATTTGGCCATTTTTTTGACCTCCTGTATCGCTTTCTAAGCGATTATCTCGTACTAAGCAATGCATTTGAGACCCCTTAAATCACCTAAAAACTTGACCAAATTAGTAATTCTACAGCCTCAACGCCCTGTTAAGGTGTGAGAAACGCAATACTGATGCCGCCGAAAACCACCTTAAACACAACGCATAGCAAAAATGCCAAGCGTTGCGAATCACTCTTAAACAAATTGTAGCTATATGCCCAAAATGTGCGCTTATTCGACTAACTCTACGCAATATTTCGTCGGCAAGGGTTCATCTACAAACTTCGTTGAAAAGTTATAAACTGCCCCCTTTTCGATACTAACAGCTTTCAAAACCTCATCGATCCGTTGTTGAATAGGAACTTCGAAGTCTTCAGCAATACGAGCTTGAAAAAACGCTGCACGAACACGAAAGTTGTAATTTTCTGAGATAAAACCTACATAACGAAACTGACGATCAACTTCAAATTTCTCTGAAAACGACACCTCAAAATGAGCACGAATATTCTCTAATACTTTATTGATATCTTTATACATTTAATAAACCTCCGTTGTTTCCATTTATAGCTAACATTAATTATACTTCTACCAGACGTTTTTCATTTAGCTATGATGCCGTCTTTCATGTAACTCTTCAATTGACAATCAATAGTTTAGTATGAGGAACGCAACATTAGGCCGCCAAGCGTAACATAATTCCTGTTCCGTTCTCTTAGCGCGCCCTTTGATAAGTTTTAGTAGGGTGAATGCGTGTAAACAGAATTTGTATGAGTATTTATTCTGTCCAATAATGGGGCAAGCTAATAGTCGGCTTTGTAGAGTTAAACTAACTACACCGAGTTATCTTGGCCGTCTCTGGATCGCTTTTTGCCGAAGTTCAGCTAAGTGCTATTAAGCAGACGGTGGTAACCCAAACTAACCGGTGATATTTAATGGCTCGTTGTTTTGCGTATTTTTGCGAAACGAGAAACCTTGAACCGGATCCGCGTTTACTTGCCTTGTAAGGTTTATAAGATAAAGACAACTGGCTTTGATTCATTTTTGTCGATAAGTACCAATGCTCTAAAGCCAAACTGGTGAGCAATTTCTGCGATATTTTCTTTTTCGCCTCTTTTACCACCACGTGGAACTGCATACATTGGTTGACTAAGTTCAACAACTGTTTGGGTTACTTTAGATGCAACCCAATTAAGAAGATCCCACTCATCGATTTCTGAGGCATCTTCAACTCCTTCAAACTCAGACAGTTCAAAAGGTAATTCTTCACGAGCATCCTTATATACATATTTTAAAATCAACATTTCATTCTCCTTATTTAAAATAAACCTAATTTAGTATTTATGTGACACGCTATTTGTGTTGCTTAATCGCATGCTGGAATGAGCCGCTTCCTGCTCGGTTTGTCAGAGTTGGTTTTGTGTATGGAATTTGCTTTTTATGACCTAAGCTATTGCAAGCCAATATAATTGGCGTACCTGTCGTATCTAAGCTATCCCTGCGTTACTCAGCGTTTATTAAACATAATGTTTAACAGTTAAGCAATTATATTTTCGTACGCACAGTCGATACTAACCTGAACAGTTAAGCTGGTTGTTAGCTATTTGCATTTGATGCAGCAAGAAAGAGTACTAACTCGTTCGCGCTATTTTATTCATCCCCGCATCTAAATTTATTACACCAATAAACCGCAATAAGCCACCGTGACAGTGCTAGGTAGCTAATGACTTAGTCAAAGGGAAGAGCAAACAATGACTTCAAACAACATAATATTGACTGACCGGTATTCGCTCAAAGCTGACCTATAGAGTATTTACGTTAACTCGTTTTGGGGCAGAAACGAGTTATAGTTGAACGTCTGAAATTGGCACATATGCGATTTTCAGATTTGATTGAGTCCTGTTAATCGAATCTGACAGATCAAGTTAAGACTTGTTCACTTTTATCTGACGCGACCAAGGAAGGCATTTAAGACCACCTTCTTTCGAAGATGGTGCTGTTATTGCAAATTGATTAGAGATTGAAATTTACTTTAAATATTTAACACTTTCGGTAAATTTCGTGTTCCATATCGTGAACATTAACACTTAAGCTGTCTGATTCTCGGCAGTATATTTTTAAACAGTCTAACAACTGCTCGCTGAGTTGTTGCTTTTGTTTAATCGTACGTCCTTGCATAATGTGTGCGCTAATATGGATAAAACCTTCCTTACCATCGCCCAATTGATAATGTGTATAGGCTATAGCGCGAGTTTTAATCGTTGCTAATTCAAACAAGCCACTGTTAAACGTTGCTTGATGAATTTTTTCAACCAATACCTGCGGTAATACCGGTAAATCTTCAGAATGTTCAATGATGATATGTGGCATGTTATCTATTTGCTCCCCTAAAAACGATATGTGAAACCTAAGCTGGTTTGAAACTGATTGAGTACATCACCATCAAAATGCCACAAGCATTGCTTGTTTTCGTCTGTTGGTAATGCACATGAAACGTTACTGGCATTATTGACGATCGTTGCAAGCCAGCGAGTTTCAAATAAGATGCGAGCTTGATCGCTAAATAAGTATTCTAAACCGCCATACAGGCCGCTGGCAAAGAAAGTATCAGAGCTGGTGAAGTTAGGACTTATGTAATTTGCACCAATTTGTGCGCCGACATAACTATTAATGTGGTTGCTTAAAGGGACTTCAACAGCACTTTGAAACATAAAATACTGCATTTCAACGTTTTTATCAGGGGAGGATTGAAAGTCACTTTCGGTGTTTGAAAAGTAAAAACCATAACGAGCTGAGTCAATTGTTCTATCAATACTAAAAGCAAGATGGTTACTATCTTTGAGCTCTATTGCTAAACCGTTTTTAGTTTCTAATGATTGATTAAAGCTTTTACCAGTATAAAGACTCAGTGAATAACCAGCTAACGCACTCTGACTTACTAACAGTAAGCACAGTAAAACAAATACTTTTTTCATGGTGTCGTGCTCGTTGTTGTGATTAATTTAAGTTAGTATTGAAACATAGCTGAATATTAAATGTAAGCCACGAATCGTTTACCCCTACATGGAGCAAGTAATATATGAAACCTATAATGATAGGCGTATTGACAGGTTTATTGATCACCTTAGCGGGCTGCTCTGATGATGTTGCATCAGTTAGTTTGGGATTATTTACCACTAAAGATATTAAAGTTAACTCGCAACAAGACCCTCTAGTAAAAGGCGTAACCTGTCATATTAGCCATATCGAAGCGAACTTAGATTTTGCTGATCCTTCTGATATGTCTATTTCGTGTCGCCAAACTGGACCAATTACTGCCGACCAATTACAAGCGATTGACCGTAGTAAGTCGGGTGAGGTGGTATTTAAATCATCAAAAAGTATTTTATTTAAATCATTAAAAGTGCGTCGAATTTATGATGCGCAAACGCGAACTCTGTTATATCTGTCGTATTCAACTAAAGAGTCAACCGGCAGTCATCATCATGCGTTATCCACTGTGCCATTGTATAACACCCAAGCATGGGCATGGGCACAAGAGCAAGAATAAGCAAAAGAGCAAACTATGTTAGCGTTATTTAAAAGCAAACCTTTATTAGATGAACAAGAGCAGCAATGGCTGATTGATACTTTTGTGTGGGCGGTGGAAAATTTTGACAGCGATTATTTCATTAATAACTCGCAATTAGTTTTGCCAAACCACCAATGCTTTCCCGATGCGGTTTCAAGCATTGAAGAAATGGCCAGTAAAGTGTTTGAGCGAGTGGTTGGCTATGCGGGGCTGCAAGCTTGGCCAATTACGCTGGTGGCTCCACAGCAATTGCAGCCGCAAGTATTTCCTCATTTTGCTTTTAGTAATCAGTTACGTGGTGATAATAGCCAATTAATTGTGCCGCCAAGCCATACGGTTAATGTGTCATTTAATCCAAATCAAATTAATCAGCCACAAGATTTAGTGGCCAGCTTTGCCGGTACTTTAGCGACAATTATGATCCACCATGTGGGCGTGTTACCACCAGGCGGTAAAGAGTTTTTACCACAAGCCGCCGATGCCGTGGCATGTTTTTTAGGTTTTGGGGTAATGATGAGCAATACGGTGTATCAGTTTAAAGGGGGCTGTGGCTCGTGTTACAACCCCTATGCGAACAGGCAAGCTGCACTTAGTGAACCGCAAACCTTATTTATGCATGCCCTTATTTGCCACTTTAAAGGCTATAAAGATTCTAAAAAGCATTTAAAGCCGCACTTACGCAGCCAATTCAAAAAGGCGCAAAAAGAAATAAAAGCCTTAGTTAATAGTACTGCTAATCCGTTGTTGTTAGCGCTTGATGATAAAAAAGCGGGGTAATCGTGGCTTATTTAGATGAGTTTTTATTGATTGCACTGGCACACTTTTTTGCTGTAGCAAGCCCTGGCCCAGATTTTGCCATTGTGCTTAAACAAAGTGTTCAGCAGGGGCGTCGTAATGCATTGTGGACCAGCTTTGGGGTAGGCCTGGCTATTTTATTACATGTTAGTTATTGCTTACTCGGGGTTGCGGTTTTATTAACGCAATCGCCAAACGTATTTATGGCATTAAAATATTTAGCGGGTGCATACTTGGCCTACATTGGTGTGCAAGCGCTTAGAAGTGCTAGACCGGCGCCAGCGCAGCAAGAAACTGTTCTTCAATCTCAAGGTGTTGAATCCAGTTGGATTGCATTTCGTCGCGGCTTTTTAACCAATGCGTTAAACCCAAAAGCCACGTTATTTTTTATGTCGTTGTTTACTTTAGTGATCAGCCAGTCAACGCCATTAATTGTGCAAGCAGGCTATGGGCTGTATATGGCATTGGCAACGTGGGCGTGGTTTTCGTTTCTATCCTTGGTGCTATCAAAGCCTAGTGTTCGCGGTTTTTTTCAAAAAAGTGGCTATTGGTTTGACCGTGGTATTGGCGTGATTTTGATCGCTCTAGCAATAAGAATTGTAGTGTAAGTGTTGTTTTAACAGAAATCTGTAGTAGGTGAATATGGCTGTATATAATTTTTCGTTTGGTTCAAATATGTCGTCGAGTCGTTTATTGGCGCGTTTACCAAACGCTACTCGTATTGGTACGGCAATACTAGCCGGTTACGAGTTAACCTTTGATATGGTAAGTACTGATGGCTCAGGAAAAGGCAATGTACGCCCATCAAATGATAAGAACGCGCAAGTATATGGCGTGGTATATCAACTCAATGACGCAGAAAAAACGATTTTAGACGCCATCGAAGGGCCCCGTTATGACTGCGTGGATATTCAAGTAACATTACTTGATGGGCAACAAGTAGCGGCGCATTGTTATATTGCCAACACTACTGATGCGCAGATACTGCCTTACGATTGGTATATGCAGCACGTTCATCGCGGTGCGCTTGAAGCTGGTGTGCCAAATGCGTACAGTGATGCCATAAAGTCTCGGCCAACCTGCCAAGATAGCGACAGTGCGCGTGCAGCCATTGAGTTTGCTGTACATCAAAAATAAAAACTAAAATGATAACTCCAAGGATTGTTATGAAATTAACTAAACTAGCGATTGCGGCCACCTTATTAGCAGGCTGTGCATTTAATAGCTACGCCGACATTGATACCAAGCATATTAATCAAGTGATTGAAAATTCAATGGCGCGTTTTGATGTGCCGGGTATGGCCGTGGCGATTGTTGAAAACGATAAGGTTATTTTTGCTAAAGGCTTTGGTGTTAGTAACTTAGATACTGGTAGCAAGGTGAATAAAGACACCTTATTTGGTATTGCATCAAATACTAAAGCATTTACGGTTGCGGCATTGGCAAAATTAGTTGATGAAGAAAAGCTCAGTTGGGATGACAAGGTAATTGATCACCTTCCTGAATTTCGTTTATACGACCCTTATGTAACCCGCGAAATGACGATCCGTGATTTATTAAGTCACCGAAGTGGTTTAGGGTTAGGCCAAGGGGATTTAATGATTTGGCCTGACACCGATAAATCAATCGAAGAAATTCTCGCAGGCCTTAAATATTTAAAACCAGCTAGTAGCTTTCGCAGCACATACGCTTATAACAACTTGATGTTTGTGACTGCTGGCGAGGTAGTCGCGCGGGTCTCAGGTATGAGCTGGAATGATTATATTGAAAAGAATATTCTCCAGCCTTTGCACATGGATAACTCACGCGCTGGTTTTTCGCGTATTCCAAAAAGTAATAATAACTGGGCAACGGGTCATATTCCTATGGATGGTCAATTACATCCATTTTTCGTTAATTACTTAGAGGATTTTCGTGGTGCCGGCGCGATTGCATCCAGTGTGAATGATATGAGCCAATGGCTACGTACACAATTAGCCCATGGTAAAATGCCAAATGGCGAGCAGTTGTTTAGTGAAAAACAACAAGAGCAAATGTGGCATCCACATATTACCTCACTGGCGTCAAAAAGCGCTTATGAGGCTTATCATCAGCAATTTAGAGGTTATGGTTTAGGTTGGAGCATTGAAGACTACCACGGTATTAAAAAATTAGGCCATGGTGGTGGTATTTTAGGAATGGTATCGCAGGTGACGTTATTGCCTGAGAAAAACCTCGGGATTGTTATTTTATCTAATCAGCAAGCATTCGGTGCGCTCTCTGCTATTACTCATGAAGTGCTTGAAGACGCCCTTGAACTTGAAGATAAAGATTGGGTAGCAGAGTTGGCTAAAAAGCATTTTGAAGGTAAGCAAAAAGCGTATGCTAATGCTAAGCCGGACGCTCCTGCAGACTATCAACCACAGTTACCAAATATTAGCTACACCGGCACTTTGCATGATGATTGGTATGGTGATGTTATTATTGAAGAGCTGGACGGTAAGCTACGTATTGATTTCACCCATACTAAACGTTTAAAAGGGCAGCTTGAGCATTACACGGGCAACACATTTATCGTCAAGTGGGATGAAAAGCTACTCGAAGCTGATGCGTATATTAGCTTTGATATGAGCACTAAAAATCGTGTGAATGAAGCGACAATGCGTGCAGTATCAACAGCGGTGACTGATTTCAGTTTTGATTTTAGAAATCTTCATTTGCAAGCTAAATAGTAAACCAAAGTCGCAAAGCCACCAAAGGGTGGCTTTGTTATAGTTACAGTCGTTAACTCATTTGGAGCATTTATGCGTACTGCGATTATTTCTCATCCTTTTTGCCGTAAACACAAAATGATCGCGGATCATCCAGAGTGTCCTGAGCGCTTAGATGCTATTACCGATCGTCTTTTGGCCAGTGGCTTGGATATTGCCGTGCAGCAAAAGCAAGCGCCTAAAGCATTACGTGAGCATTACTTATTAGCCCATGATGAGGCCCTTGTATCGCTGGTGGAAAACACCCTCCCGGAACAAGGTTTAGTATCACTTGATGGCGACACTTGGTTATGCCCAGAGTCATTTTTGGCAATTGAGCGGGCGGTAGGGGCAGGGCTATTAGCCGTCGATGAAATATTAGCGGATAATCTCGATGCCGCATTTTGCTCCGTACGGCCACCAGGTCATCATGCAAACCGTACAACCTCTGCCGGCTTTTGTGTGTTTAATAACTTAGCAATTTCTGTGAAGTACGCCCAAAGTAAAGGGATTAAGCGCATTGCGATTGTCGATTTTGATGTTCACCACGGTAATGGCACGCAAGACATTTTTATCGATGATGACAATGTGTTGCTTTGCTCATTATTTCAGCATCCTTTTTACCCTAATACCGCCGTTGAAAATAACGATACATTGGTTAATTCACCGTTGCCCATAGCTAGCGATGGCAATGATTTAAAAACGTTGTATAACCAACAGTGGTTACCTAAATTAACAGAGTTTAAGCCAGAGTTATTGTTTATCAGCGCAGGGTTTGATGCGCATTTTGAAGATGATATGGCAAGTCTCAAATTTGTTGAGGCCGATTATGCTTGGTTGACACAACAGCTGTGTGACATGGTAAAAAGTACTGGCTGTAGAGGGATTATCTCTTATTTAGAAGGCGGGTATAATTTATCAGCGCTAGGGCGCAGCGCCGTAGAGCATATTAGAGTGTTTACACAAGCAGAAGAGTAGCTTTATATTCATTCTACAATTAAGTAAAAATATTGGTTGTTGTATGATACCAATACCACTAATTAAACAAGGAAGATAATGTCTGTAGTAATTAATATCTTAGTCACGTTGGCACTGTGCTTTTGGGGAAGCATGATGATGATGTCGCCGATGATGTTTGGTGCCCCTGGCGCGATGAATAATAAGCAAAAAGTGTTCTCTGCCATACTCATATTAAGTTTTCCAGTACCATTATTTTTGCTTATTGGTTTATTTGGCGGCAGTTATTTTGGTATTGATAGTTATAAAATGGCGCTGATAAGTGCTGTTGTTATTGGGTTTTTCTTTGTGATATTTGGCTATACGGGTATGATCAGTAATCTGCTTCGAGGTATTGCCAATGGTGGCTACTGTGTGGTCGAACAGCGTGTTTACTTTAATGCTAAGTTAATAGAAAACGCTGACGCTGAAAGCTTTACTACTTACAGTTTAGCCAATTTGAATACCTATGACGCTGCATTATACGCCAAAGATAAACAGCACCTTTACTATTGTGGTAACGCTATTAGCGGTGTTAACTCTGATAATCTAAAGGCTAAGATTATTGGTACTGATCTTTATTGGATTAATGATTCGCAAGTGGTTAAAGGCGAGCGTATTGTTGCAGGAGCTGATCCTAAAAGTTATAAGGCCTATTCTTATAGCTTTTGGAATATCTCTGGAAGGAAAGGCCGACAAGTCATTTACCATAACGATGAGCCAGTGCCTGAAATAGATGCGCAGTCATTTAAACCTATCGATGATAGTTACGGTAAAGACCAGCAACATATCTTTTACGCAAATATAGCCATCTTAACTGACATTGATGTAGATACCGCTAGTTTTACACGATTAGACGAGAACTTTGCTAGCGATAATCAGCATATTTTTTACTTAAATGGTGAAGATAGTCATGTATTGATGGGGGCTGATCCCAGCAATTTTGAAATTTTTCAACGCGACTACTATCGCAGTGGTGAGACTGTTTATTACGTAACTCAATATAAGTCGGCAAAGCCGATGACACAAGTCGATGCTGACAGCTTTAAAGTCACTCAGTATGATGAACAAACTCATTCGGATGCTTACGATAAATATCATTATTATTTTCGCGGTGAGATTGTTGCAACGCGCTAAGTTTAGAAAAATATAGGACATGTTAGGGCGTTGCGATGAACGAGGTAATTTGCTGTTGAAAATGATTAAACAGAAGAAAGTTTATTCATACTCTTGGGTAACTTGCCTACGTTTGTTTGCGTTGCATCAACTTGGTTTATATCGATAAAATTAAGCTCACCGTTAGCGATGTTCTGCTCACCATTACTCAGTTTTAATCGTGTAGGGGCAAAACCCATGCGGATCTCCCGACTCCAATTACAAGCATGCGTACCGTTTTGGCAGCGCGAAAGTGCTTACTGTTATACTCAATAATACTCCCTAAAAAAATGCATAATATAGCTGAACTTTAATCAGCACTTAGTTTTGCAGCTCATTGAACTTTACAGGTTTAAGACTGCTTAACTGTAGTAGCTGCTCGGCGCAGTAAGCTGCTTTTAAACGATGTTCTGGCCCAGAGTTACTTAAAAAATGGCTCAACGTGCGCAGTCCTAATTTTTGCGCCATTTCACTGTGTGATTGCTGAGGCATGCTATGGCTTTGCGCTAATTCATCGAGCACTTTTAGCAAAAATTGCTGCACTTTATCTTGCCTTGGCGATGACAGTTGCGTCTGTGGAGATTGTTTTGCAAGCCAGTTGCTAAATATATTAGTTGTTTTGTTGTCGGTTAAATCATCAAAATAGAGATTAATCCAACGATCCAGTTTTACAGCAATCGGACGTAGGTACCACTGCGTACTATCGCGCTCAATACGTGCCACAATAAGTTGTGGTAATTGCTGCTTAAATAGCGTCATATTATTGATCGCATGGTGTGTCAGCTTAGTGTAGGGCAGGCTAAAAAAGAGCGTATTGCGTTGCGTATCTTGGTAACTGAGCAACATGCATTGCGTGGCTTCATCAAATGTGTGTTGGTGAACATAACTAGGAGCAAAGCATATATAGTCGCTTTGCCAATCAATTTCGGTTATATCACTAATAGCCTGTGGCTTTAGTGGCTGTTCGCTTGGTTCAACATAGGTCTTTTTAAGTTGGCGAAGACGTTGCCAACCATTGAGCTGAGCGTTTGAAATACGTTGAGTTTGTCCAAACCAACTGCAGCCAGAAGGCGCACCTTCAAGTAATTGGTTTGCTTGCCAGATTTGGCTATAGTTAAGTGTTTGCTCGGTTGTTGTGCGACTTTCGGCAAGCGTAATAAAGCGGCCGTATTCGTCTTGTAAAACCAACGTCAATCCATGTGCGCCACTGCTACGACGCCACGGATAACCGCCTAAACATAACAACTGCTGTGGAGGACAAATATGTTCAACATCTTGCGTTTGTGTTTGCTCTTGGCGTTCAAGCATCACCAAAACGTGTGCTAGTTCAAGCAAAACAGTGCGTTTGTCTCGCAGATGTTCACCACTAAGATAGCGTGCGAGTGTGCCGCATAAACGTTTTAGTGGTGCAATGTTAAAGCCTGCCTTTTCCATCGGGATCTGCAGTAATTCAATAGTGAGCAGTGATTCACTGCGCAGTTGCGCTAAGGGTACTCCTGCAAGCATAATGAGTTCAGCGTAGCATGCCAGCTTAAGCTGCGTTTGTGTTTGGTTTAATAGTGTTTTTTGCTGCTGTTGTTCTTGTTGCAACCAGTCGGGCCATTGCAGCATTTCACCTTGTCGCTCAAGCCACAAGTAAACGCCCAGTAGTGCGTATACTTGGCTATCTTCATTGCAGATAATATCATTAATTGTGGTTACGTTAGTAAAATGGAGCGTGTGCTCCTTGATAGTAATGCAAACCTGCGCGCCTTGTTGCACGATGTCAGCTTGCCAACGACGCTGAACTTGACGATAAAGCTGGCGTATTTTTACTTTGCCAGCACTGGCTAATAACGTATTAGTATCGATTTGCGGCACTTTATTTTCTTCAACCGTTGCTGCAGATGTTGGCACTTGTTGCCAAGCAAATATGCTGGCTGCAATGATATGCTTACAAATACCATTTGCGGCGCAATCACATTGGCTATTATTAGGATTATGTAAATCCAGTACACCTTGCTGGCCTTCGAATGTAAACTGAATTGGCGAAGCGCCACTTATATGTGGGCTGGATTTATCGAGCGCTTTTTGTGCTCGGCGGACTAACCCCGCACTGGCGAGGGTTTCAAAAATACTGATATCCATTATTGTTTTATGCTCATGCTGCTCATTTTTGTAATCCCATCGTGGATGCTAGCCAACTTGCAAAGTGGTCAGGCGTTAATGAAGCAATCTGCATTTTCATACGGCTAAGTTTGGCTGTTGCGTTAGTATCATAAAAAGGCATTGATTCTGGGCTCAATGCGGTCATGCCTAACATTGTCACCCCACTATCAATAAGATGCTGAGCTTGTTGAAACATTGCTTGCTCAGGGCCACCTTCACAAAAATCAGACACGGTAGCAATAATGGTACGCGAAGGAGTCTCGATTAGCTGCTCACAGTATTGCCATGCTTTAGCAATTAAAGTGCCACCACCAAGTTGAGTCGAGAGCAATACTTTTACGGGATCATCAGCTTGCTCGGAAAGATCAACAACTTGTGTATCAAACACCACCAGCGAGAGTTTTATACAGGGGAGTTGTTTTAAAATACCAGCGATCACCGCTGAATACACCATAGAACTGGACATAGAGCCTGATTGGTCGATACATAAAACAACGTGCCAAGGCAATTGTGGTTGCTGGCGAGCATGAAAGTAAATGCGCTCAAATAGCACGCGTTTGCCATCAAAGTGTTTAAGGTTCTTGCGAATACTTGTTTGCCAATCTAAGTTAGCAAGTCGTTTTTGTGGACTGTGCGCTTGGCGATTTAGCTTACCATTGAGCTTGTTATTAAACAGTGGTCGTAATTGCTTTAGCAAATCCTCTACTACAGTTGTAATGATTTGTTGCACTTGCTGCTGTAATTTAGGGTTGGTATGCGCTGAAATACTCATTAATTGCTTTAACAACCCCATAGAGGGTGAAATATTTTGTAGTACTCGTGGTTCTTCTAACAGCTGCTTAAGATTAAAGCGCTCTAATGCTTGATGTTGCAAGGTGTCATTAACACTTTTAGGAAACAGCTTTTCAGCGTTATCGAGCCACTGTACTACCGATGGCTGGCTTGCTTCTAAGCCGCCAGAGATTTGAAAGCCGCGCTCTTTTAAACCCTGTTGGTAGAGTTGCTCAAGGACTTGGTCTTGTTGATTTTGCTCACTTGATAAACTGGTATCAAGTGATTCAGCATAGCGCCCTAATACTAAACGCCAGCGCTGTTTTAGCGAGTAGTCCATGCACTTAATCCTTGTTCAAGCAGTTGCTGTTGTAATTGTTTATCTAATAACATTGCTTGGTTTACATCATGCTCGCTGATATCTTCATTGAGCCAATTTAATTGCTGTTGCCATTGATTAAGTGTACCGAGTTGCTGGCTAATACCATCAATTTCACGTGCATCTTTATCGCAAAATAGCCCACGTAATTGTGGTAACTGCTCAACAAACTGCTCATCATCGAGTTGCTCAATACTGTGATTGAGTAATGACAATAGCCCGTTTTGATGATTGAGCCAATGGGGTACAACCGTCAGCAGTGTGCGCAAAATAGTGAAACGGTCGCCGCTATAGCGTTGTAGTTCATTTAATAAAGAGGCAGGGTCTAACTCATCTAAGTCTACAGCCAACGCTTTAAGCGCAAACCAAAGGGTAGGGGTGTGTTCATTGTGTTCTATTAGCCAGTGTAAACGCTCACGCCAAGGTTGTTTAAGTACATCCATTTGTTGGCGTGCAATAGCTTGTAATGACAACAGTACTTGTTGCGCTTCATCTTCAGGTAGTTGATTTAACGAGGGCAAGTGAAAGCTTAATTGACGCCACAACGGTGTAATTAATGCGTTGAGTTGCTGGTGGTAGTCATTAAAAAGCGGGTGCTTACTGGTGCGATATAACTTAATGAAGCTATCTGATAGTATTTTTATGGTACTGCAATCGTTTATTTCACGGGTTATTGCAACCGAGTTAAATTGATATTGCATGCCTAATTGAAGTGACAGTATTAATTTATCAAGCATTTGTGGCAAATCGCTTTCACTTTGTTGCGCCAAGCGATGCTGTACAACTGTTTTGAGAGTGCCGCCTAAAGTACTTAATTCAATTAACGCCACTTCTACTGAAGGGGTCCAATGGTAGCGCCAGCTTTCGTGCTTTGCGGCTGTATGTACATTATAAAAGGCATGCATGCTTTGTTCGTATTGGCAAAAGCCGATGTCTAAAAATAGTAATTGGCTCAATAGTTGGCGGCGCTGGCGTTGCCGCTCGGTTAATTCATATAAAGAGAAATGACTGCGATTAACAGTGCCGATTGTCAGCTGCACACGTTTGCAATGGGCTAATACATCATCGACTAATGGCAAATTACGTTGATTTGCTGGTAGTTGTCCCATGTTTTCGCCACGCAACAGCTGCTGCCAAGGTCGATAGTCGCGCGAGCTACTTTGTTGTTTAAATTGGCAACTTCCTAAAGAATCGAGTAGATCATAGCAACCAGCGCGCACAATTCCCCGCAACTGACAGAGCTGACTTAAGTGCTCAAAAACATTTTGTTTAGCTATAAGCGTTAACTTAGGCATTTGTGCTAATAAATACAGTAGCCAATCACTGGCTGATAATGAACGTTGTTCAAACAGCCAACGGCAAAACGCAGGGTAGGGCATTCCCGCTTGGTAGTCTTGATGAGCATCAAGTAAAGAATCGCTGTAACGGATCACAAAACTATCCTCAGTACTTTTACGAATAGAAGTTGATTCTTGCTCGTAATCAAACAGTGCACTGGTATGGAAACCGCCGGTCATTACCGCGATGCGTTGATAATCATGACTAGCTGTGCGAATGCAGGCACGCATTTGTTTCTCGCGGTCTAGATCGCCTAGTTGCTGCAAACTTTTTTGATCATAATAAAGGCGGCTAGCAGCACAAAATAGTAATACTTGCTCAAAAAAATCATTCGCACTTTCAAAATTTTGTAGCTCAAATAAGCGCAGCCAAAGCTCATCGGCATCACGGCAACCCATGGTTTGTTGTAGCTGACGACTATAGCTTGAGCTTAAAATACGGGCATCGCTGTAGCGATCAAGTGGTTCTTCTTGCTGCTCGTCAGTGCTGTCTAAGTCAATAAATTGTACTGGCACGTGGTTGTCGCCAGCCCAGCGCAGTGCTTGCCACTCAGGGCTATTTTCAGCGAAAGGAAAATAGCTTTGCTGTTGATAAACTGCAATCGGTGGCACCACATGCTTGTTTTGCAATAGGCTAAGGTGTTGCCCAAAACTGTGCGGTGCTTCAATCAATACAACATCTGGTTGCCAAGCGTTTAATTGAGCTAAAGCAAAATGCGCACAAGCAGGGCTGTGATGACGCACAGGTAACCAACGTACTTTTTCATCATGTAAATAACGTTGGCTGAGCTTTGCTAATGCTTGGCTAAAGCCGTTGTCATCTGGTGTTATTTCATCCACAACGCTTTACCTGCATCAAAAAAAGCACGCCACTCTTTGCGTTCACGTACAACAGCATCAAGATAGTGAGCCAATTTTTTAATGTCATCGGGTTTATCTTTAATCAAGGTGCCGTGCATCTGTTGTACTAACTGCTCAGCACTCATAGGTTGTTGCCAATAGAGGCTATGTAAAGCACAAGAATGCACAATATTGACCGCTTCGGCAGTTGATAAAGTAGCATCTAAAGATTGTGCACCAAGGTTGTTACGCAAGTCATGAAATACCTGTACTAATAACTGTACTAACTCTTCATTAATTTGTGGTTGCTGTGCTTCGTTAATAAAGCGGGCATTGACCTGAGATAAAATAAGCTCTTGCTCTAGTTTTACATCATTAAGTACTGGCACTGTTTCAAAATTAAAGCGACGTTTAAGGGCGCTCGACATCTCATTAACGCCGCGATCGAGTAAGTTGGCGGTGGCAATTACATTAAATCCCGGTTTGGCTTGAATGGCGATCCCCAGCTCTGGGATCGTGAGTGTTTTTTCCGACATTAAGGAAATAAGCACATCTTGGATTTCCTGCGGGCAGCGAGTGATCTCTTCAATACGTACTAATTTACCTTGCTCCATAGCAGTATAAATAGGACTTTTTAGTAGCGCATCAAAGCTTGGGCCATTGGCTAGCAGCATGGCAAAGTTCCAACTATATTTAACTTGCTCCTCAGTCGTCCCCGCAGTACCTTGGATCAATAACTCGCTGGTGCCACTTATCGCCGCCGCGAGTAGCTCTGACAACATTGATTTTGCAGTACCTGGTTCGCCAACCATCATCAAGCCATTGTTGCCCATTAGGCTGACAATCGCACGTTCAACAAGTGCATCATCACCATAATATTTACGGCTGATATTGTGCTGTTTATCACCACAAATAAAGCGTTTTACGGCACTTGCTGAAAGCTGCCAGCCGCTCGGGCGAGCACCACTATCAGTGGCAATGAGCTGTACTAATTCAACTTGATAGCGTTGTTCGGCGCGAGCACGAATAATCTGTTCATTCATTAGGTACGTCCTTTACTACAGTTCTGACTGTATATAGCGTTCTTTGCCGGAGTCAGGGCAAACAACGAAGTATAAATAACTTTGTTACCACGGTAATTTTGATAGCCAATTAGGATCTGCATGGCATTTTTTTGCAACATGTTGATAATCCAGTGCGATAGCGTTGAGTAGATTTGCTGGCGCTTGCGCAAGTGGTATCGTTTTATAGCGATTACGCGTGCGAGAACCTTGAATTTGCTGCAATATTTTGCAGCCATAAATGGCAGCGGGTTCATTTTCCTCTGGTAAATAGTTACCACTAAACTCAAATTGAATGCGAAGTCCTACCTGCTCAAATGATTTTTCGTAGTAATTAAAAAACGCCCCATCTTCTGTTTCACCGCGTTGATAACCGAGTTTGGTGAGTAAACCGCGCAGAGTAAAAGCATCACTCATAAGGCCCAAATGATGCTCCAATGAAATTTGCTTAGGTGTAACACTAATATCAGCGGATTTGAGCTGCTCAAAAAGTGGCTTTATTTTGTAATCTTTTAAGTGTAGCTGCCATGCTTTAAGGGCGGCTTTATCAAGCTGATTAGCACTGAGCAAACGGATACTTGCACCCGATGTTAGCGTAACCTCTTCATCATTTACATCGACTAAACTACCATCTTCAGTCGGGCGAAAGGTATGCCAATCATTATCAAGTTGTACTTGCCATAAGGTGCGTTGTAGTAAGCGAAACATCACCGGATGTTGGTGTAAATATTCATGCCACTCATTTAAAGGCCAGTGACGCTCGGTGATCATGGCTGCATATAGGCGGGCATGTTGTTGTTCAATCACTTGTTTTAGCTCTTTTTTACAACCACTAAACCATTTTTTAGTTTGGTTGATCTGATCTTCGCTATCCTCTTTGCGTGGTTGTGGCAGCGATTTAATCACCTTGCCTTCTTCGTTTATTAATTGCAGCTTAAGTGAGTCGCTCAGTTGCAGTTGTAAAGCGCGATTGCCAAAGCTAAACGGTGTTGGATCTTGTATATGCTCTAAGCCCGCGGTTTGGATGGTGCGATCTGCCAATTCATCAGTCGTCCAGCTGTTACGCTTTGCAATTTTGCCAACTAACTCGCGCGCCAACGCTTGTATTGATTGGGTACGATGTTGGCGGGCTATCGACAGCATAAATTGAATAATCACTGTATCGTTAATGTGGGCAAGAGCGCTGATCATCGCCTCTATTTGTGTACGGCGCAGATAGTGTTTTTTCATATACGGCTGGATCAGTGCTAGCAACGCTTGGGGATTACCACCATTGATTAATGCCAGTAAGCCTTTTTCTTTAATAGCCGAGCCATGCAATTGAGATTTATATAAGTTGTAACATGCATTGTAAGCATCGAGTAATGTGCGTGTAGCGTATTCTTGGCCCCAATCATATTGCGCTAAATCTTGGTACCTGTTGTACTCGCGTTGCTTATTCGCTTGCGCATAGTCATGCGCCTGTTGCTCAGAAGGGGCAAGCGTATCTTGACTTATAAAAGCTGATAATAAAAAGTGGCCTAGGCGAGCCTGACTGTCATCATCGAGGAGTGATAAATATAACCTTAATAGGTTGCTCCCTTGGGGTTGTTTAAGCTTTACGGCTAACACACACCACCAATAGATAATGCTTGGCTCCACAGGGTCGCCATGACGAAAGTGGCAGGTGGGTAACATCGCTTGTTGTAGCCACGCCATATGTTTAGGGGCTGCTTTTTTGAGCCCTGTAGCTGCTTCTTCAGCTAAAATAGCGGGGGTGATGAAATAGCTAATATCACCGCCGCATTGTTGTAGCGCATCCAATAATTGGTTACGAGTAGTGGTATCTTTTTCTGTGGTGATCGCGTCTTGCAGTGCGGGCTTCGCATCAGGGTGTTGCAGGTGAGTTAACCACTGTGCAGTGAGGCTGCGGGTTTCTTTATTGCTTGATGCTAAACCTGTCGTTATTTTTTCAATGAGCAATTCATGCTGCTGCACGGCGTATTGCGCTAACTTGCGTACGTGCTTGCGATTATCAAAGGCGAGTTGATATATGCGTTCGAGCCAATAGGGGGGTATCGCTGGAAAATCAGCTAATAAAGCCAAGGCTTGTTCAGTAATGCGCGTGCTATCGATACGATCATTGAGAAGTGACTCAATGATCCATGAGTCGGTACTTGAACTAAATGTTGCGCTGCTCAGTTGGCCATCAAGTGCTAGCGTCATCGTTTGTGGATAGTGCGCAAATAGCGGCCATATTTCAAATGACT
Organism: Pseudoalteromonas sp. SG44-1; assembly: GCF_014164315.1. Taxonomy (NCBI): domain Bacteria; kingdom Pseudomonadati; phylum Pseudomonadota; class Gammaproteobacteria; order Alteromonadales; family Pseudoalteromonadaceae; genus Pseudoalteromonas; species Pseudoalteromonas sp. SG44-1. Next base: position 35,566 of record NZ_JACJEW010000020.1, on the reverse strand, counting down.
CTAAAGCTATCGGGAGGCTGCCACTAGGTTCATGTCTAATATCAAGGATGTAATTAGTTAAATCGCTAGGGCTAATACCAAAAGGGTGCAGTACTGGCTGTAACTGGCGTATATCTTTGATATCACGTTGGATCAATTTACTAGGGTGAGGCTCTTCGAGTACCGTTGAAAGCCCATAAAATAAACCAGTAGCTAATAGGAAAAAGTGCACTAGTTGAGCATCACTTTGGTTCATCAGTTTAGCTTCGCCAATAATTTGGGCTGCGTATTTATTATCAACTAGCCTATAAATAATATCGTAGCCGGGCTGTGTTTGTATTTGGCGTTGCTGTAGTTGCGCAAGCGCTTGGGCAAGTTGTTCTGGCGTAAGTGAGCGCAGCCCTTGTAAGTCGTCACGATCAGATGCCAAACGTTGCTGCCTTTGGTGACAATTTTGCGGATAATCCAAAAGTGCTTGCTGCGCCGTTGCAATTTCTTGTTCCGCTTTGGCTATTTCAGTGCTTAACACTTGCTGGCAAACATCAAGCCAACGCTCTGGAAAATCATGGCTGATAGAAAGGGGGGGGAGGCTTGGCAGTGGCCAATCAAAATACTGACTTTTTTGTATCAGCTGATATTCATGCTGTGCTTGTGTGATCTGTTGCTGCAACACGTTACTTTTTGTTTCACTTAGCCATTGAGTTAAAAGTGGTTGCGCTGCATCATAACGGCTAATAAGCGTAATCCAATGGGCTTGGGTGGTGGTGTTAGCACTTTGATAGTGTTTTTTAAGGTAGTTGACCCAGATTGCTGTATCAAGGCGTGTGAAGGCAAGCGCCGCCGCCTGACGTACTTTGTTGGTGGAATCATCCGCTAATGTCATTACTAGCGGTAGTAAGGTGTTGGGTAGTTCACAGTACTTTGTCAGTTGACAACCGAAAATGTAACGACCTTCGCTATGAAGTTGTTGTAGCTGTTGGTCGAAATCAGGCTCGTTGCTGACACTTAGCCAGTTGGTATGTGTGAGTAAATATTGGGCATACTCTGCTGGAACATACTTGTTATTACGCTCTAATATAAAAGCATCAATATACCAGCTAGGTAATTGATATATTTTTAATAATTCCAGCAGTGTGTGTCGATTGGGTAATTGCTCTACAGATGACGCTGTATGCGTTTTAAATTGCCTGTTCAGGAAGTTTAGAAGATAGGCAAACCAGTTATCAAAGCTCGAAAGTACATGGCTAAACGCATCAAAATAGGGCTCGTTAAAACAAGCAACGACTAAACCTAAGCGATGCAAAAAGTCCAGTTGCTGGCTTTGAGTAGACATGAGTACTTGCCACATCGCTTCTGCTGCTTCCCAGTCATAGCAACCAGGTGCCTGTTTACTTTCTGTATCGGGAAGCTGTGCTAAAGTAATTAAACAACGGGGATTTTCCCCATGTAATAAGTAATGTGTAACGTTATGAGCGAGACCTGATTCTGCTATTTCATAGCCTTTACAGGCAAGAGTTAATAGTTCAGCAATGTCTGTGTTCGGAGGCGTGTTTAACGTATTAAGCATAAAACGTCCTTGCTAGATAGATCATCTTGATTTCTAAACGCTGGCCATCGTTAATGTGGCCAGCATTTACTGTTATAGCGGCTAATTAAAAGGTAGCTTTTGCTGCCACAGTGGATCTGCATGACACTTTTTCGCCACCTCTTCGTAATCCAAGGCGATAGCGTTAAGCAGATTAGCAGGGACTTGAGTAAGCGGTAATGCATCATAGCGGTTCCAGCCACGTGCTTTTGGATTAAATTGCCATACTGTGATGCTATAAATAGCTGCAGAAACATTCTCTTCGGGGACACAGTTACCACTGAAGTCAAATTGAACTCTAAGTCCTAATTGATCAAACAGTTTATAGTAATGATCAAAAAATCCTGCGTCTTCAGGGTCGCCTTGCTTGTAGTCTTTTTTGGTCAATAAGCTGCGTAGTGTGAAGGTATCAGTCATCAAGCCTTTATGATGATCCAATGCTAACTGTTCTGCAGCTATATTTACTTCAAGCGACTTGAGTTGCTCAAACAGCGGTTTAATTTTGTAATCTTTTAAGTGGGCCTGCCAAGCTTGGCTTGCTTCACTATTGAGTTGATTACCACTTAGCAAGCGGATACTGGCCTGGGCTGGTAATTCAATTTCATCATCTTCTGTATCAATGAGTGCGCCATCTTCTGTGGGGCGAAAACTGTGCCAACCATCATCAAGCTGTACTTGCCAAAGCGTACGTTGCAGTAAACGAAACATGATAGGATGCTGATGTAAATATTCTTGCCAGTCGCTTGCAGGCCAATGACGCTCAGTAACCATAGACTCATATAGACGACTAGTTTGTTGCGTTATTACCTGTTTTAGCTCTTTTTTACAGCTGCTAAACCATTTTTTAGTTTCGCTGATGGCTGCATCGTCATCATCTTTACGCGCTTGCGGCAGTGACTTAAGCACCTTGCCTTCTTCGTTGAGTAGTTGAAATTTAAGATCATCGCTTAGCTGGAGTTGCAGCGTACGCTGACCTAAATTAAAAGGTGTTGGCCCTTGTGTGTTTTCAAAGCCTGCAGTTTGAATAGTACGATCGCCTAGTTCATCGGTCGTCCAGCCGTTTCGCTGGGCAATTTTATCAACTAACTGACGTGCTAACTCTTGGATTGATTTGGTACGGTAACGTCGCGATAACGACAGCATAAATTGAATAATTATCGGATCATTAATATTGGCGATAGCACTCAATATTGCTTCAATCTGCGCACGACGTACATAATACTGCTTCATATATGGTTGTAGTAGGGCTAAAAGCTCATTCGGTTTACCGCCAATAATTAAGGCGAGCAAACCTTTTTCTTTAATAGCACTACCTAATAGCTCTGACTTTTTCTGTTTGTAACACGCATTATATGCATCTTCCAAAGTATGCGTTTTGTACTGTTTCCCCCATTCACTTTGAGCCCAACGTTGATACATATCAAACTCTTGCTGCTTATGAGCTTGGGCGTATTCATGCGCTTGTTGCTCGGTGGGGCAAAGTGTATCTTGGGTGATAAATGCTGATAATAAACAGTGAGCGAGTTGTGCTTGGCTATTATCATCAAGCAGTGATAAATACAAATGTAGCAAGTTACTGCCTTCAGGCTGTTTTAGTTTAACGGCGAGCACACACCACCAATAAATAATATCAGTGTCGACTGCTTCACCATTAACAAATTTACAGCTAGGTAGCCTATCTCGTTGCAGCCAAAGCATATTTTTAGGCACTGCTTTTTGAAGCCCTGCAGCTGCTTCTTCAGCCAATGCAGTTGGTGAGGTAAATTCACTAATATCACCGCCACATTGCTGCAAGGCATCTAACATTTGCGCACGAATTGCGGTATCTTTTTCTTTTCTAATTGCTTGTTGTAGTGCTGGTTGGGCATCACTGAGCGCCAGTGTTTGCAGCCATTTTGCTGCAATACTACGAGTATCATTGCCGCTTGATAGTAATTCTTTGCTGACTCGCTCAACAACGATGCCATGCTTTTGTGCGGTCGCTTGTGCCGTGAAGCGCACTGATTTTCGACTATCAAACGCTAATTGATAGATGCGTTGTAACCAATGGGGAGGAAGTTTAGGAAAATCAGCTAATAAAGCCAGCGTCTGGTTGATAACCATATAGTTATCATAGTTATCCTTGGAGTCGAGGCGATCGATAATCGTTGGCTTTGTGTCATCTCCTTGCTGGATGAGCTTTGTGTATAGGCCATCAAGTGCGTAATCTATTGTTTCTGGGTACTCGGCGAATAAGGGCCACACATCAATTGATTCTAACGCCAATGGGCGAGTACCCAACTCTTCACCATGGGAACTTACAAGTATGTTCGTTAAGTCACAAACGCTAAAATTAAATTCTGCTAGTAATGGCAGTAATTGGCGAACATCGCTAAGATTCTCTTGCAGTAATTTGCTCGTATTGGCTGCATTTAACAGATTATTAATGTGCCATCTGCCAATTTTCTGCAGTTGAAAAAAATGTGCTATTGCAATGTTTGGCTGTTTGAGTAACTTAGCTTCATCGATAATGTCATAAAAGATGTCATTACCAAGCTTTTGACCTTGTTCTAGAGCGTTTAAAGCTTGAACAACATCATCTTTAGTGATCGTTTTATATACCGCAAGCTCTTCTTTTTCACGCTCTATCGCCTTTGCCCAGTAGCTGCCGGGTGCTTCGGGCTTGCTGTTTTTTATATATCGTTCAGAACGCGCAATTAGCTTTTCTAAGCTTTGCATACAGTCTTCAACCCAATGCGCTGGGAAATCACCGTGAAAGTTCACGTTTGTGTATGCAGGCAACTGCCAATCAAAGTTGTCGCTTTGCTGCTTTAACTGATATTGCTCAATGGCGAGTGTAAGTTTAGTGTGTACTGATGCTGTTTTTTCAGTGGCTTGCCATGTTTCAAGTAATGTTAATGCATTACTACACTCAACCACACTGCTTATCCAGTGAGTTCGTGTGCTTGCATTAGCCTTTTCATAATGTTCAGAGAAAAACTCAAGGCATTGTGCATCATCGATTTTACGGATCACACTGTTCGCTGACAGACGTACTTGATTGGACTTATCAGCGCTAAGCTGTGCTAAAAACGGTAATAACGAAGTTGGAATTACCGGCTGCTTAAGTAGAAACTGGCAAAGCGTATTACGACCGCTGGCGTCGATTTTTTGTAGTTGTTGGCATTTTTCAGGTGTTGAACAAATCGTTATCCAATCACTATTAGCTAGCAAATGATCTGGATAGATAAAGCCTCTTTGTGCATAGGAGCGCTCAAGAATATAGGCATCAATATACCACAGCGGTTGGTCATACGTTTCTAGCAGCGTAAGCAGTTCATCACGACTAGGGAATTGAGTTGCCTTGGTGTCATATTCAAAATCAGTGTGTTGGTTAAAATAAAACAGTAAGAAGGCAAACCAGCCTGTTAGTTTAGACTCCATATGATTTAAATAGTGATGCTTTGCAATCGCCTCTGTTACTAAACCTAAACGATGTAAAAAGTCGTTTTGATGGCCTGTAGCTGACTTTAAAACATGCTGCATGGCTACTAAAGAGCGTCTATCATACTCGCCATTATTATTTACCGAGTAGTGGCCTGGCAGTTGCGAATGGCGCGAATTAGGTAGTTGATTTAATATGTTAAGACAATCAGCTCCTTCTCCTGTTACTAAGTAATGAGCAACCTTAGCGGCTAAGCCTGTTTGCGTATGGTTATAGCCTTGGCAAGCAACTATTAATAAATCTTTGATGGTTATTTGTTTATCTTCACCGAAAAGCTTACTAGTAAATTTTTTGAACATAGTACTTCCTTGATTATTCAAAGTTGTGGTGATTATTGACTCTTTTTATCGGTTATCTATGAGCAATATTTGTAAAAACACAGCAAACATTACTTATCCCCACTCTATAAAACAAGACAAATTATGATTTACGAGATCAAGTTTTGTTTTTTAATTTTTGCGCATGTAACACGTTAAGATATTTACGTAGGTTTAAACTAAGCCAATATAGGGTTAGCGTGTTCTAAAATGTTACATGCCCAAAAAGTGACAACGGTTATTCTTTTAACCACTGTGCAACTTGTTTTGTATAATAACTCACTATTAAATCAGCGCCTGCACGTTTGAAGCCGGTCAGTGTTTCAAATACCACTTTTTTTTCATCAAGGGCACCTGCTAATGCTGCAAATTTAATAGCGGCATACTCACCACCAACTTGGTAGGCAGCTAAAGGTAAGTTTGTTTTCTCTCTCAAGCTGCTAAGGACATCAAGATAGGGCGTGCCTGGTTTCACCATTAGAATATCAGCGCCTTCTTGTTCATCAAGAAGGGCTTCTTGAAGCGCTTGACGAATATTTGCGTAATCCATTTGATAGCCTTTGCGATCACCGCTTAATTCACAATCAACAGCAGCTCTAAATGGACCATAGAAAGATGAAGCAAATTTAATGGCGTGAGCTAAAATGGCAACATGTTCAAACCCTGCATTATCAAGGCCTGCTCGAATAGCTTTAACTTGACCATCCATCATCGCAGATGGGGCTAGCATATCGGCACCTGCTTTTGCTGCGCACACACTCTGCTTTACAAGATTAGCAACAGTTTCGTCGTTACAAACTTGATTATCTTCAACAACGCCACAGTGTCCATGATCTGTATATTCACAAAAACAAATGTCGGGTATTACCATCATCTCGGGGCATGTTTGTTTGATTGTTTTAATCATACGTGCCAGTAAACCATCATCGTGCCATGTATCACTGCCAACACTGTCTTTATGATGCGATATGCCAAAAGGCATAACATACTGAATTCCTAATCTATGCAGTTCAGTAATTTCTTGGGCTAATGCATGTTCAGGAATGCGCTGTATACCAGGCATAGTGGATATTTCTAGACTTTCAGTTAACGACTCTTCGATAAAAATAGGATGGATAAGATCGCCAATATTAAAATCAAATTCGCGTACTAACTGTCGCATTGCGTCACTGTGGCGAAGCCTGCGCATGCGTCTTGATAAATTAGGTGTACTCATTGCTATATGCCTTACTGAGCTGAGTATAACGAGATGTTTATAATATCATTTTTATCACTGTAAACGATATGCGTTAAATCAATATTAAAGGCGTGTTCATGATAGTAAGCTTTTTCTTTATTTGTAATAAATAAACTGTAATTACTAGGTTACCGGTGTAGAAGTCGCTGGTGGGGTTTGCTGTTCTTTATTGTTATCGCTGCCACCACAGGCGACTAAACTCATGGATAAAACGGCTGATGCAACTAAACGTGCTATTTTATTCCTAATAGATCAAATGCTTGGGAAGCTGTTAGGCTGGTTATTTTAGTTAAGCAGCAGTGTCCTTCTTGTGCTAAGTGCTGCGTTACTCTGCGAGCTAACTCTATGTTAGTCAGCGGTGTTGCAAGGTTAAATGCTAAATCAAAATATTCGCCTTGTTTATTCAATATCACACAGTGTTGCTGTTGTTCAGCGGTTAAACTGTGTAGATAGTCATTTAAATCCCGTTGTTCATTAATAATTTCTAGCTCGTTGTCACTACATATCAAGTAAGGGAAGTAAGTATGCATGTATTTATTGTCCTGTATCAAATAGCGCGAGCAATATAATAATATAATTATAGTTCGTATTATACTAAGGACGAATATTATGAAACAAACTCGCCACCCTCAACAGGTATCAGATATCTTTTCAAGGAAATTAGTATGTTGTTCCACCGATACCTCTTTAGTTGATGCTGTACGGTTGATGCAGGTTCATAATATAAGTGCAATTTTTATAAAAAAACGGCAAGAAATCGTTGGTATTTGGACTGAAGCAGATTGCATTAAACTAGATTTTACTGACAGCAACCTTAAACATATTGAAATTCAAAGCGTAATGAGTAGCCCGGTATTGAAAATCTCCTGTCAGCAATTACTGTGTGATGCTGCGCTTATTTTTTATCAACACAGTGTTCGTCATTTATTAGTTGTGGATGATGATGAGCTACCATGCGGCGTTATTAGTATTAGTGATATTGTACGTAATCAAGGGCTTGATCACTATTTACAATTTAGACCAATCAAAGAGCAATATCATAAAGATGTGTTAGTGGTACCTAGTTATTTGACGCTCAGTGAAGGCGTTGAAATGATGCGCGAGCGAACCGCCCAAGTTATTTTAGTGTATAACCAGCAGCAAGACGAACATGGCATTATCACCCAGCGAGATTTACTGCATTTGATCGTCGAACCCGATAGTAATGCGTCATGTTGGAGTTTTGCAAGTCGGCCCTTGTATCGGGTAAGCTCAAAAAGCAGTTTATTCGATGCATATCGGTTAATGTCTACTAACAATGTACGCCATTTAGTGGTCAGTGACGATTTGGAGATTAAAGGGGTGCTCGCCATTGAGCATCTTGTTAATGAAATAGAAAGCGCTTATTGCAGTGATCTTGAAAAAGTACTTGAACAACGTGATATGGATCTTCAGCATTCACAGCGTAATTTGTATCTCGCGAATAAAATAATTGATGCGTCACTTGATGGCATTATGATCACCCAACAAGATGGTGTGATCATGCAAGTTAATCCTGCTTTTACCGCCCTTACTGGCTATCAAGAATATGAAGTGGTCGGCAAACACCCTAGAATTCTAAGCTCCGGAAAGCACGGTAAAAATTTCTACGTAAAAATGTGGCAATCCATTACCCAAACTGGTGTGTGGCAAGGGGAAATATGCAATCGTAAAAAAAATGGTGATTTGTATGTTGAATGGCTAACTATTATTGCTATCCGCGAGCCAAATGATGATGAGCTAGTGTATGCGGCGATTTTTAGCGATATCACTGAACGTAAAACTGCAGAAGACAAAATCGTTCAGTTAGCTTATTTTGATGAGCTAACTGGCTTGCCTAATAGGCGCTTATTTAATGACAGGTTAACTATGGCATTAGCTGCTGCACATCGTAATAATGACATGTTAGCAGTGATGTTTATTGACCTAGATCGGTTTAAGGAAATCAATGATAGCTTAGGGCATAGCGCTGGGGATGAGTTATTAAAAATGGTGGCAATACGGCTGCAAAACGTATTATGTGAAGGTGATACTTTAGCACGTTTAGGTGGCGACGAATTTGTGGTGCTGTGCGAGATTGAAGACATTAGCGCTGTGATTAGTTTAGCCGATCAAATTTTAAATAACTTAAACACTCCTTTTCAGCTCGAAGGGCTTGAGGTAGGCGCGACAGCATCAATCGGTGCAGCGGTCTATCCTGATGATGGTCTCGATAGTGAAACTTTACTAAAACATGCTGATATTGCCATGTATCGCTCTAAAGAAGTGGGTAGAAACTCATTTCAGTTATTTAAAGCATCGATGAATGCACGCTCTTTAGAGCGCTTGGCGATGATGAGCCGGTTTCAATATGCGCTCGAAAATGATGAATTTGAACTATATTTTCAGCCTAAACAGTGTTTAAGAAGTAAAGCTATCAAAGGTGTTGAAGCACTCTTACGTTGGCAAGATCCCGCGCTTGGCATAATATCGCCTGCACAGTTTATTCCATTGGCGGAAGAACTCGGTCTAATTGTAAAGCTGGATCTCTGGGTGCTCAATAATGCAGGCATGCAATTGGCATTATGGCAACAACAAGGAATAACGGCTGGTCGGTTGGCAATTAATATCTCAGCTTGCCATCTTAGTCAGGGAAGTTTATCAAGTAACGTTGAAAAAATGCTCCAGCGCTATAATTTATCGGGAAATTGTCTTGAAATAGAGTTAACTGAAAGTAGTTTTATTAGCTCGTTTAGTCAGGCGAAAAGAGAGTTGTGGCAACTTAAAAAAATGGGCATACAGATTGCGCTAGATGACTTTGGTACCGGCTATTCGGCACTGAGTTACCTTACAAAATTACCCATAGATACATTAAAGATAGATGCCAGCTTTGTTGCTAAAGTACCCGATGAATACGGTAATAGTGAGATTGTTGCCGCGATAGTGGCAATGGCGAATAGTCTTAATTTACAAGTTATCGCTGAAGGGGTTGAAAAGCTTGCCCAGTATAGTTACTTATTGGATTTAGGCTGCGATGTGATCCAAGGCTATTACTATTGCCGCCCGTTAACGCAGCGGCAATGGTTTGAATTTTATCAGCTGCAAAATCAACCTACGGTGATATCGTAAGAAGTAAATTTACGAATGTTGATAACGCCAGTATCAAAGATCAAGTACTGGCCTTTAATACCGTTTAAAATACCACTGACGACCGGTTCTTTATCAAAATTAAATGAACTGATTTTGGTTGGGTAGGTAGTAACTGGAAACTCTAATTCAACCACTTCTTCATCAAGTTGTTCTATCGCTGTAGCACCAAAGAGCTCTGCAAGTTCATTTAGTTTATCGGCAATTTGTGGAATAAGTTCTGCCGCAGCAGCTTTTAAATCAAGGACATCGCTTTGTCCTTTGAGCATATTACGCCAATTGGTTTTATCGGCAATAAATTGTGCTAAGGCAACTTCAACTAATCCTGATTGTAAGCGCGTTTGTACTTTGAATATTGGCAGTGCTTGCGTTGCACCTTGGTCAATCCAGCGGGTTGGAATTTGTGTATGACGGGTGATCCCCACTTTCAGCCCTGACGTGTTCGCAAGATAGACATAATGTGGGATCATACAGTTTTCTTCGCCCCACTGTGGCTCACGACAAGTACCTTGGTCAAAGTGACATGTTTCAGGTTTCATAATGCACATATCGCAGCTAGCAAGCTTACGCATACATACAAAACAATGACCTTGCGAGTAACTTTTTTTGGTTTTTTTACCGCAGCTAGAACATACAATAGCGCCATTAAAAGTCAGTGTAAGTTGCTTGCCAATATAGGCATTAAGATCGACCAACTCATCACCCACAGGCAAATGATACTGAATCGGTTGTGTTAGCGATGATTTTAATTTTTTGATAGTGCCTTGCATCTTTACGCCCCTAAAGATGTGAAAAAGAGGATTCTATCAGTAATCCTTAAACATGTGGCAATTTTACTTAATTAGCTTGTTTATTTTCAGCTAACCACAGCAAATAGTCATCCACAGCGATGGCTTTGGAGTAATAGTAGCCTTGCCCGTAGTCTGCCCCCATGGCCTTTAAAAGTTGTTGTGTTGTGACATCTTCAACTCCCTCGACGGTAACTTTTAAACCCAAACTATGCGCCATTTCTATCGCAGCCTTAACAATTACTCGATTAGCACTGTGAGTAGGGAGACCTATAATAAATGATTTATCTACTTTTAAGGTTGAAAAGTTGTAGCTAACAAAACAATTTAGTGACGAATAGCCAGTGCCAAAATCATCTAAAATCACTTCAATACCAAGGCGGGTTAATTGTTCAACTAAGCTAATCATTTGCTGTTGGTTTGCAATTAAAGCTGACTCAGTAAGTTCAAATTTAAGTTGTTTAGCAGGAACGTTATGTTTGAGTAAAGTGTTTTCAATTTTCTCAATTAAATTATGGATCATTAAGTTTTTAGCACTTAAATTAACGCTTACTTTATGCTTAAAAAAACCTGCGTGATTAAACTTAGCGATATCTTGGCAAGCCTGATCGAGCACCCATAATGTAAGTTCATTGATAAGACCAGTACGTTCAGCTAATAGAATTAAAGCTTCAATATTGATTTGTTCATAAGGAGCATTAGGCCAGCGCAATAAGGCTTCACTGCCAATCGTTTGGCCGCTGCGTAAATCTATTTGTGGCTGATGATAAATAGTTAACTGGTTAGTTTTTAAGGCATTTTGAAATGCAGCCGCTAAGCTAATGTTCATAGTGACAGGCATTACTTTTGAGTGATTATTTGGATAGCTTGTTTGTGGCGCTTCGGTTAATGAAAAATAGCCATTTTGCAACCATGTATCAAAGCCACTTTCACCATCTAGGATACAATAACCCATTGCGTAGTTTAACTGTAAATCAAACCCTTGCACTGGATGATGCTTCGGTAAGCTTTTGCGGATTTTGGTTAATTTATCATGCAGTGATTGCGCACTTTGAGTTTTAATTGAAATGAATGCTAGCACACCGTTGCTCAAATCGGCAATCCGCGGATAGGTATCTAAATTGTTATCTAAATTGATAAACTCGCGCTCTTTACTCAGTTGCAGCTCAAGAGATTTAGCTATAGCAACAACGAGCTGACAGCTTTGAGTTTGATTTAAAATATGACTGAGAGAATTAAAATCAGTAATTCTAATTAAGCATAAGCTTGCTGTGCGCTGATTGAGCTGTAAAGTCATATAGGCTTGTTTTAGCATAGCACTGTTTAATAACTTGGTTTGTTCTGTATGAGTGGCGTGGTACAACGCCTTTTCTCGTTGATAGCGCACTCTATCGGCAAGCGCCATAGCCATTAAGATGACTTCACAAAGAATCGCAACCAAAAAAGCATGGCGGGTGGTGAAGCTATATTCTAATACGCCTGTTAGTTCTAAAGGTTGGATTGCAGCGCCAATGATCAGTGGGATCCACGAGATCATATAAAACTTAGCCCAACGAAAGCCGCTAAGTAGTTTGTTGTAAATTAAAATAATACAAACAATATAGAGTAATACCAACACAGCAAAAAATATTTGCGAAGAAATATATTCAACAATGAAAAAGCTGGCGAACCCTAAAACGAACATTAAGCCCAATAGTATTAGGCTTAGTTTATAGCGCCAGCATTTATCTTTATGATAACGTAAAAACATAGTACAAAATGACAGCGTAAAAAATGCGATGGCGTAATTACTTACCACTATATGGAGGTTAAAAAGCTTTTGTAAGGATACTGGCCATAAGTAAAAACCAAAGCCTAATACCGAGCCCATTAGGATCAACGCTGACAGTATGTAGCCAATATAAATAAGATAAACCCGATCACGAATACCAAAATACAGTACTAAATTATATAAAGCCGCCATGATTAGTACGCCAACAAAAATGCCCCAGATAGCGGTTTGTGCACGGAGTAAATCTTTAAATTCAGCCTCGCCATATAAGTTAATTGGGGTTTTACTGATCCCTGTAGTGTCTATTTTTATGACCAAAAAACTCTGGTTTTGTGCGGCAACAGTAAATTCTATATGCGGTACACTGTATTCAAATAAGCTTAATCCTGTTTGCCGATCGCCTAAATTAAAGGTGTTAATTAACTGGCCTTGGTTATCGAGTTGATAAACAGTCAAATAATCAATCATCGGATTATCAAAGTGGGCGTAAAGCTCTTTTGATACTGCTGTCCTATTGTCTAACTTCATCAGCAGCCAATAGTTTTGAGATTTTAGCCCCCATGGAATGGTGTCAAAGGGCTCTGCAATACGTGAATTAGATTCGTCTAAAAATGCTGTAAGTGTTAATGATTTTGATGGATCTATGCGATAGCTTTGCGCTAAATAAACCGCAGCTGTTTTATTGATTGTATAGCGAGTAGGGGTGGCTAAATGATTCGCAAACGTATATACGATGAACAATAGTATGCTCAAAATAAACAATGCAATAATATGGTATTTAAATGGCTGTTGTTCCAAGGTGCTACTTATATGTAATACATCACGGTTTTAGTGTAGCACTAAAAAAGCGCAGATAAACTGCGCTTATTATTAATAGCTGCTGGTTAGACCTATTTTTCGCGAGCAATAGCGCGATAAGCAATATCTGTACGGTATTCCATACCTTGCCAGCTAATTTCATCAACTAGTTGGTAGGCACGTTGCTGCGCTTCGGTAACTGTGTTACCTAGCGCCGTTGCACATAATACTCGGCCACCGGCAGTCACTACGTTATCGCCGTCTTGCTTAGTACCCGCATGGAAGACTTTTTCGCCTTCTGGGTAGGTTACTTTCAAGCCACTGATTGCATCACCTTTTGGGTAGTTATCAGGGTAGCCTTTAGCTGCAAGTACCACACCCACTGCTGCGCGTGAGTCAAACTCAATCGTCGTTTTATCAAGTTCAACACGATTAGCTGCTTCAATCAGTTCAACTAAGTCAGACTGTAAACGAAGCATCATAGGTTGTGTTTCAGGATCACCAAAACGGCAATTGTATTCGATTACTTTAGGGGTCCCAGAGTCATCGATCATCAAACCAGCATAGAGGAAGCCAGTGTAAGGATGGCCTTCGCTTGCCATACCTTCTACTGTTGGGTAGATCACTTCGTTCATAATGCGCTGATGAATTTCATCGGTTACCACTGGCGCTGGTGAGTATGCCCCCATACCGCCAGTGTTCGGACCTTGATCGCCATTATAAGCGCGTTTGTGGTCTTGGCTGGTAGCAAAAGGTAATACGTTTTTACCATCAACCATCACGATAAATGAGGCTTCTTCACCTTCTAAGAACTCTTCGATTACCACGCGGCTGCCAGCTTCACCAAAAGCGTTACCGGCTAGCATATCGCGAATAGCATCTTCAGCCTCAACTTCAGTCATGGCAACAATGACGCCTTTACCTGCGGCAAGACCATCAGCTTTGATTACAATCGGCGCGCCTTTTTCTTTTAAATAAGCAAGCGCAGGGGCGATTTGTTCAAACGTTTGATAATCCGCAGTTGGGATAGCATGACGGGCTAAAAAGTCTTTAGTGAATGACTTAGAGCCTTCTAGTTGCGCAGCGCCTGCTGTTGGGCCAAAGATAGCTAAACCGTGTTCACGGAATTTATCTACCACGCCAAGTACTAATGGTACTTCAGGTCCAACAATGGTTAGCTCAACATTATTGCTTTGTGCAAAGCTAAGTAGGCCATCGAGATCTTCAACGTTAATGGCAACATTCTCAAGCTTGGGTTCAAGCGCTGTACCGGCATTACCTGGTGCAACATAAACAGTGTTTACTTTTGTATTTTGAGCGGCTTTGAACGCAAGTGCGTGTTCGCGGCCGCCGCTGCCAATGACTAATACATTCATGGCGAATATCCTATTTAAAGCGGTTTTTTAAATTTCAGCGTCATGCGGTCGCTTTCACCAATAGCTTTATATTTAGCGGCATCTTGCTCGCCAAGTTTAAGGCTTGGTGGAAGGGTCCATACACCCTGTGGGTGATCGGCTGTATCAAGTGAGTTTGCATTTATGTCACTGCTTGCTGCAAGTTCAAAGCCTGCTTGTTTAGCAAGTTCGATTACCACGCTTTGCTTCATATAACCTGATGACTTTTGCATTTCATCAGCTTGCGCTTCAGGTAGGCGATGCTCAACCACACCTAAAGTACCACCTGGTTTAAGTGCTTTGTAAAAAGACTTAAATGCATTAGCTGCGGCGTCTTTATCTTTGCTCATATACCAATTATGTACATTGCGGAAGGTTAACACCATGTCTGCGCTGCTCGCCGGGGCAATGTCTAAATGTGTTGAAGGGGCGAATTCAGTCAGCTTTACTTTATTGAATCGCTCATCTTCAGCAATTTTCTTTTTAAAGCCAGCTAGAGCTCGTTGGTAATAACCCACCGATGAGTCAGCAGGGAAATGCGCGGCATAATAAGTGCCTTGCTCTTTCAGTGCTGGCGCTAAAATTTCACTGTACCAGCCGCCGCCAGGCGCAATCTCAACAACAGTCATAGTTGGTTTAAAACCAAAAAACTCTAATGTTTCGACAGGGTGGCGGTATTGATCGCGATCACTGCTGCGCTCGCTTGATTTAACTGCATTATTTAATGCTGAATCATGGCCATGCTCATGGCTAATAGCCATAGTTGATGTCATCGCAAGGGTGGCAACAAGTAGAGATTTTAGTGCAAATTTCATCGTCTGTTCCTTCACATTATATTTTTAGAATAGGTTATAGAATAAGCAGAATACGTGAATTTGTAGCAAACAAAAAGAGCTAACTGATGCAGTTAGCTCTTTGTGTGATTAATGGCGGAAGTGACGCATGCCAGTAAACACCATTGCCATACCAGCTTCGTCAGCGGCAGCGATAACTTCTTCATCGCGCATTGAACCACCTGGTTGGATTACCGCAGTAATACCAGCCTCTGCAGCTGCATCAATACCATCACGGAATGGGAAGAACGCATCAGATGCCATTACTGAACCTTTAACTTCAAGGTTTTCATCAGCGGCTTTAATTCCGGCAATTTTAGCTGAGTAAACGCGGCTCATTTGGCCTGCGCCTACACCAATGGTCATACCGTCACGGGCATAAACAATGGCGTTTGATTTAACAAATTTAGCCACTTTCCAGCAGAATAATAAGTCTTTAAGTTCTTGCTCAGTAGGCTGGCGCTTAGACACAACCGTTAAGTCGCCTTGCGTTACCATACCTAAATCACGGTCTTGGATGAGTACACCGCCATTAACGCGTTTGATGTCATGACCTGTCGCTTTGCCTGACCATTGGCCACACTCTAGTAAGCGTACATTTTGCTTAGCCGAAATAATTTGTGCAGCAGCTTCTGATACTTTAGGTGCAATGATCACTTCAACGAATTGACGTGACACAATCGCTTCAGCGGTATCAGCATCAAGCTCTTGGTTAAAGGCGATGATGCCACCAAATGCTGACGTAGGATCGGTTTTGAATGCGCGATCATAGGCTTCAAGGATGTTGTCACCGATTGAAACGCCACAAGGGTTAGCATGTTTAACAATAACACAGGCTGGTACATCAAATTCTTTCACACATTCAAGAGCTGCATCTGTATCAGCAATATTATTGAAAGAAAGTGCTTTACCTTGCAGTTGTATGGCAGTTGCAACAGACGCTTCTTGAACGTCGTTTTCAACATAAAAAGCTGCATCTTGGTGTGAATTTTCACCGTAGCGCATGTCTTGTTTTTTAGTAAACTGCATATTGATAGTGCGTGGGAATTTAGTTTCCTCAGCTGCTTCATCAGTGTAATCAGCAACCATCTTACCGAAGTAGTTAGCAATCATGCCATCGTACTGCGCGGTGTGCTCGTAAGCTGCAATGGCAAGATCAAAACGTGTTTTGTATGTAGTTGAACCATTGTTGCTTTGCATTTCGCTGATCACGCGGTCGTAATCTTTGGCGTTTACTACAATAGTCACGTCTTTGTGGTTTTTGGCCGCAGCACGCACCATCGTTGGGCCGCCGATATCAATGTTCTCAATGGCATCTTCAAGGCTGCAGTTTTCTTGAGCGACTGTATTCGCAAAGGGGTATAAGTTAACTACAACGATATCGATAGCTGAGATGTTATGAGCGTCCATTACATCTTCATCTTGACCACGACGCGCTAAAATGCCGCCATGAATTTTTGGGTGAAGAGTTTTTACGCGACCATCCATGATCTCAGGGTGACCTGTGTGGTCAGATACTTCAGTGACTTTAATGCCGTTATCAGCAAGTAATTTACAAGTACCGCCAGTTGATAAGATGTCTACGCCTTGTGATTCAAGAGCGCGAGCAAATTCAACAATACCGGTTTTATCTGACACACTTAGTAGTGCGCGACGAATTGGACGATGTGTATCCATTGTAGTTTGATTACCTCAGTGTTTGAGCTAGCTTAGAAAGGCGCTATTTTAACTGAATATCGCTTAAAAAACGATATTTATACACAAGTCATTTGGGTATACAGAGTGAGGATTTTGCAATTAGACGCTTTTTTGAGGATTTTTAAAGATATAAAAAAAGCACCCGAAGGTGCTTTTTCAAACGAATGTTGTGATAAATCACAACACGGTATTAGTTCATGCCGTATTTCTTTAGTTTCTTACGTAAAGTACCGCGGTTGATACCTAGTAAGATTGCCGCACGTGTTTGGTTGCCACGTGTGTAAGTCATTACTTCTTCAAGTAATGGTGCTTCTAGCTCTGAAAGAACAAGGTCGTAAACGTCTTGCACATCTTGACCGTTAAGCTGTTTTAAATAGTGATGAACAGCTTTCTTCACTGCATCGCGTAATGGCTGCGGTTTCTCGTGTGACTGAACATGAGGGTTAGTGATAAATGGAGAAGTCACGTTTTGTTCGAACATTGTTTATATCTCTTTCTTTCTTAGTTAGCTGCTAGTGTTTTAAAGTATTGCTCTAATGTCTCGATTTGTGCCTGTGGATTATCGAGAGCATTAAATACTCGCCTAAACTGACCGTCACTGTCATGGGTTTGCAAATACCAAGATACATGTTTGCGAGCGATGCGCGCTCCCATTGGTTCGCCGTAAAACGCATGAAGGTTCACTAAGTGTTCCATCAAAATACCACGTACTTCCTCAATTGGAGGCACAGGTAAATGTTCACCGGTTCGCAAATAGTGGTCTATCTCCCTAAAAATCCAAGGGCGACCTTGGGCGGCTCGACCAATCATAATGGCATCTGCACCCGTATAGTCCAAAACCTGTTTTGCTTTTTCAGGAGACGTTATATCTCCATTTGCAACGACAGGTATCGACACTGAACGTTTAATATCCCTAATAGTGGCGTATTCAGCTTCACCTTTGTACATACATGCGCGTGTACGCCCATGTACGGCCAATGAAGCTATGCCATAACGTTCAGCTATTCTCGCAATCTCGACACCGTTACGGTTGTCCTGATCCCATCCTGTACGGATTTTTAGTGTTACAGGTACATCAACAGCGCTAACCACTGCATCAATAATCTCTTCCACTAAATCAGGAAACTGTAATAGGGCTGAGCCTGCGAGTTTCTTGTTCACTTTCTTTGCTGGGCACCCCATATTTATATCTATGATCTGTGCACCATTAGTTACATTGAATTGTGCAGCCTGAGCCATAAGCTCGGGATCAGCTCCTGCGATTTGCACCGCACGTATTCCCGATTCACCACTATGATCCATACGGTTCATCGATTTCTCGGTTTTCCATACCAAAGGATTCGACGAGAGCATTTCAGACACGGCAAGCCCCGCACCTAAGCGGCGACAAAGTTGTCTAAATGGTCTATCAGTAATTCCCGCCATTGGCGCTACAATTACATTGTTCTCTAATTGGTATGTTCCGATACGCACTGTATTCAATAGGCCTCTTTTCAAGGGGCGCTAAGTTTACGGTTTTTTTTGCAAAAATCAAAGGCTATAAATTGAACAAAAGTGACTTTTTTTTGACTTTTGCGTATTGACATTTGATAACAGTTTGACGAATGGCTTTATTTGTGTGAATTTTATACAGAAGTAATTTGTGGTAAGAAATCATTCTGTTTTTTGGCGTGTAAATAATAGGTAAAGCCTGTTAATTACAGGCTTTACCTGAAGGTTTTACGTTAATACTCTAAATTGCCGATCCCAGTAAGTTAAGCTTTTTTTATGCCACTTACTCGTGTCCATTCACCTTCAACAGCGATATCATCAAGCGCTAAAAAAGGGGCATAAACATCTGCTACCGACTGCGCTTGTTCTTCTAAAATTCCCGACATGGCAATTTTACCACCTGGTTTTAACAAGCCTAATATCACACTGTGTAATTCACGCAGTGGCGCAGCTAAAATATTGGCCACCACGATATCGGCGCTAAACTCAGGCTGATTTTCTGGCAGGTATACTTCGAGTTTATCGGCAACGCCGTTACGCTGTGCGTTATCTAAGCTTGCTTCAAGGGCTTGAGGATCGATATCGATGCCGATCATGCGCTCAGCGCCAAGTTTGATAGCTGCGATACCTAGAATTCCAGAGCCACAACCAAAGTCGACCACAGTTTTACCGGTCAAATCTTGGCTTTCAAGCCATTTTAAGCACAAAGCGGTGGTAGCATGAGTGCCAGTGCCAAAAGCAAGGCCAGGGTCAAGCAGTACATTGACGGCATCAGGATCGGGAATATCACGCCAGCTTGGGCAGATCCATAGTTTTTCACCAAACTGAATTGGGTGGAAGTTATCCATCCATTCACGTTCCCAGTCTTTGTCTTCAAGTTGCTCTATTTTGTACACTAAGGTGTCTTTTAACTCATCATGGCGCTGTAATAGAGCTATCACCGCATTCATATCGTGGTTAGCTTCGAATAAACCAATTACAGTCGTGTCAGCCCAAAACACCACAGTGCCGATTTTTGGTTCGTAAATAGGGGTGTCTTTAGCATCAATAAAGGTAACAGACGCACTACCTGCCTCCATTAATAGATCACTTACTGCATCTGCGGTTGCAGCATTAGCATTGATACGGATTTGGATCCAAGCCATAATTATTTCCTGTAAATAGAAAAAAGGCCGCTACAGCGGCCTTTTAAATTTAAATCTGTATTTGCTAATTACTTAGCATCTAAGAAGCTTTTCAATAAGTCAGAGCGTGAAGGGTGGCGTAATTTACGTAGTGCCTTCGCTTCGATTTGACGAATACGCTCACGCGTTACGTCAAACTGCTTACCTACTTCTTCTAGGGTATGGTCGGTATTCATATCGATACCAAAACGCATACGCAATACTTTAGCTTCGCGGGCTGTTAAGCCAGCAAGCACATCATTGGTAGCGCCACGAAGAGATTCCATTGTTGCCGAGTCGATTGGCGAATCAATAGTGGTATCTTCGATAAAGTCACCTAAGTGCGAATCTTCATCATCACCGATTGGCGTTTCCATTGAAATTGGCTCTTTAGCAATCTTAAGTACCTTACGGATTTTATCCTCAGGCATCATCATGCGTTCTGCTAATTCTTCTGGATTTGGCTCACGACCCATTTCTTGCAGCATTTGACGAGAAATACGATTAAGTTTATTAATCGTTTCAATCATATGCACCGGAATACGGATTGTACGCGCTTGGTCGGCGATAGAGCGGGTGATTGCTTGACGGATCCACCACGTAGCATAAGTTGAAAACTTATAACCACGGCGATATTCAAACTTATCAACAGCTTTCATCAAACCAATGTTACCTTCTTGGATTAAGTCCAAAAATTGTAAACCACGGTTGGTGTATTTTTTCGCAATTGAGATCACAAGACGTAAGTTAGCTTCAACCATTTCTTTTTTCGCACGGCGCGCTTTTGCTTCACCAATGCTCATACGACGGTTGATGTCTTTAATACGCTCAATGCTTAAACCTGTGCTTTCTTCGATTACACATAGTTTATTAATACAGCGGATGATTTCTGGTTTGATTTCTTCTAATTTTGCAGAATGTTTTTCATTCGCAGCAATCTCAAGATCAATCCATGCAGCATCAGTTTCATTATTAGCAAAGTGCTTAACAAAAGTTTTCTTCGGTAACTTAGCGATTTGTACAGCTTGTTTCATGACGATACGTTCTTGAACACGAACTCTGTCCATCATTTCACGCATGTTGTTAACCATACGATCAAACTGTTTCGGCACTAGTTTAAAGGTTTTAAACAGCTCACCAATCTCAAAAATCGCAGCTTGCGATTCTGGATGTGAACGGCCTTTACTATCAAACGTGTCGCGCGCTTTATTATAAAGATCACGAAGATTTTCAAAGTGAACACGAGCCTCTTCAGGATCTGGGCCAGTATCTACTTCTTCTTCGTCTTCATCATCGCTATCAGTATCATCGTCATCTTCATCATCAAGTTCTTTTTCGCTTAATTCAGAACCGATATGGGTAGCAGAGATTGGCGCAGCATCTTCATTAGGATCGAAGAAACCAGAGATAATGTCGCTTAAGCGCATTTCTTCTGCTTCAAACTTATCCCATTGCTCAAGTAGGTATGTAATTGCTTCAGGGTATTCTGCAACCGAGATTTGTACTTGGTTGATCCCTTCTTCAATACGCTTAGCGATAACAATTTCGCCTTCACGGGTAAGCAATTCAACAGTACCCATTTCACGCATGTACATACGAACCGGATCCGTTGTACGGCCGATTTCTTTATCTACAGTAGCAAGCGCAGCGGCTGCAGCTTCCGCTGCGTCTTCATCTGTTGTTGTTTCTTGCATCATCAATTCATCGGCATCAGGCGCGTTTTCGCTAACCTTGATACCCATATCATTGATCATACTAATGATATCTTCTACTTGATCTGAATCGATAATATCTTGTGGAAGGTGATCATTAACTTCTGCAAAAGTTAAGTAACCTTGCTCTTTACCTTTTTGAATCAGAAGTTTTAATTGTGACTGAGGAGTTGGATCCATAGAGATTGTTTCTTCCACTCTGATAAGTTGATACAACAGGCGCCAGCTTGCTTATTTATTAAGCCAAGCTAAGTATTATTTGACGCAGTGAATAGCACAGTATAACAGCATAATTCATTTTTGACTAGCTGTTAGTGTCTTTTCGACCCTTTTAACGCTTGAGTAAGGGCTAAACATTCTAGTCTTTCTTCACTCGTAAGTCCTTGGGTCTTGTCTTTTATTAATAAGGTCTCGAGTCGATAATTTAAACACTGATCTTCAATAAATCTGAAAGTATTTTTAAATTCGTCCTCTAAACGGTCGTCATTGATCTCATGACGCCAAGTAGCGAGCTTAATGAGCGCCTCGTACTCGGGTGTTTCTCGAAATGATTCAATTAATTGCGCTGTAGTAATGTCACTTTTTTGTAAAGCGCAATGTTGCAACCTAATAAGCAAGGCGATACCGGCAATATTCATTTGTGCTAAATCAGCTAAATAAGGCACTGTATTGGCTAATTTAGGGTGCTGAATTAGTAACCCAATTGCGCGACGCATTGGCGTAATTTTAAATTTTCGCTCAATCGCATGCTGCTGTTTAGGTGTTTTTAAGCGATTGTTTAACTGCTCTTTAGTGCGGCCTATTAATCGACCTAAGTGCTCTAATAAGTTTTCTTGATAAAACTGACTAGGGATTTTCTCAACCAACGGAAGCACAGCACTAAGAAGCTTAGCTTTACCTGCATCGGTAGTTAAATCAATCTCTTGGCTGAGTTTATTAAATAGCACTTTAGTAAAATCATCGGCTTGAGATAAACGTAGTTCAAACGCTTCTTTGCCTTCTTTTTGTACTAATGAATCGGGATCTTCACCGTCTGGTAAAAATACAAACAGTAGCGCTTTGCCATCATTTAAATAGGGCAGGGCATTTTCGAGTGCACGCCAAGCGGCATCTCGGCCAGCGCGGTCACCATCATAACAACAAATTACCCGGTCAGTGGCTCTAAACAATGTATGCATGTGTTCAGTGGTGGTGGCAGTACCAAGCGCAGCTACCGCATATTCAATACCTTGCTCGCTCAGTGCCACAACATCCATATAGCCTTCAACTATGAGTACATGGTCGAGCTTTTTATGCGCTTGTTTTGCTTCATATAATCCATATAGTTCAAAGCCTTTATGGAAGATACGGGTTTCTGGCGAGTTTAAATATTTAGGTCCTTGATCCGCTTGCATCACACGGCCACCAAAGGCAACAACACGACCACGTTTATCGCGAATAGGGAACATTAAGCGATCACGAAAGAAGTCAAATTGGCGGCCTGGGGTTTTCTCTGAGGCCAGCTTTAGCTCAACTAATTGCTCTTTTTGTGCTTTATTGCGGCCAAGTTGTTGGCAAAGGCCTTCCCATTCACTGGGGGCATAACCAATCATAAACTTTTTAACGGTTTCGCCACTTAGGCCTCGGCCTTTTACATAGTCTATTACGGTTGCTGAATTAGCATGATGTTTTAACTGGTGTTGATAAAAACGCGCACTATGGAGCATTAAATCGTAATCTGAGCGTTTTTGTTCTGCGGTACGCTCTGGACCATTACTGGTGCCTTGCTCTCGAGGTACATCAAGATTTAGGATGCTTGCAAGTTCTTCAATGGCATCAACAAATTCAAGCTTGTCGTATTCCATAACAAATGAAATAGCGTTGCCGTTCGCACCACAACCAAAGCAATGATAAAACTGTTTGTCTTGAGATACTGTAAATGATGGGGATTTTTCGTTATGAAAAGGGCAACAGGCTTGGTAATCTTTGCCCGCTTTTTTTAAGCCAACTTTGGAGTCAATTAGCTCAACAATATCGGTTCTGGCAAGTAAATCATCTATAAAATTACGTGGGATCTTTCCAGCCATTAGTAAAGTGTAGTCCTGAGATAAATAGAAAATAAGGTGAACGAAATATCAGATAATTTAGTTCTACAATTTAGATTTGAACACAAATGCTATTTTTATTAAAGCGAAAAACGAAGAAACCGAGCACATGGCTCGGTTTGCTTAAATCATACATCTGTATGTGGGAGTATTAGGCAGTTAATCGTTGCTTAATTAAACCAGAGATCTTACCTAAATCGGCGCGACCTTCAGCTTTGCTTTTGATTATACCCATTACTTTACCCATATCTTGCATACCTGCTGCGTTAGTATCAGCAATAGCCGCATCAATAAGAGCTATGATTTCTTCTTCACTCAATTGTTGAGGTAAGAATTCTTCAAGAGCTGTAATCTCATTGGCTTCAATTTCGGCTAAATCTTCACGGCCAGCATCAGTATACTGAGTGTAAGAATCACGGCGTTGTTTAACAAGCTTCACTAATACTGCGGTAATACCGTCATCATCAAGTGTTATTTGCTCGTCAATTTCACGCTGCTTGATTGCAGCAAGCACCATACGAATTGGGTTAAGACGAGATTTGTCTTTCGCTCGCATCGCATCTTTTTGCGCATCTTTTAGCTTTATTAAAAGGCTCATTTATACAAGACCAATACTGATCAATATAATTTAACGCGACGTGCGTTATCGCGAGAAAGCTTCTTCATGTGACGCTTAACCGCTGCAGCTTTTTTACGCTTACGCTCAGCTGTTGGCTTTTCATAGTGCTCGCGACGACGAACTTCTGAAAGGATACCTGCTTTTTCACATGAACGCTTGAAGCGACGAAGTGCTACGTCAAACGGTTCGTTCTCTCTTACTTTAATTACTGGCATTAAAAATTCACCTACCTAAATAATGAGCGTTGCTCAAGTTGATCAAACAATGATCAAGTGGTTCAAAAATGGTGCAGTATTGTAATCCGAAGCCGCACCACATGTAAAGGATAAATATTGTCTGCTCCAAGTGGAAACAAAAAATATTTCTATGTTACTAATTTTACTGTAGTTCATAGAGGCGGCAAAATACTTGTCCCGCCGCTTTTTCTTTTAATAACAGCCAATTGCTAGGTGTTTGCAATGCACTCATCTCACTTTCTACTTCAACATAAATGAGAGCATTTTTACTTAGCCAGTCATTTTCAGTGAGTAAATCACAGCATTTTTGGGCTAAACCTTGGCGAAAAGGTGGATCAATAAACACTAAGTTAAACTGTTGTTGCTGAGTATTGTTACTTAAATAAAGCAAACTGTCGGTGCAAATTACTTCAGCGTTAGTGAGCTTTAACGTGTCAATATTAGTTTGTAATTGGTTGGCGGCTAGTTTATCCATCTCTAAAAAGCGTGCACTGAGAGCAAAACGAGAGAGTGCTTCAAAACCTAATCCACCGGAACCTGCAAAACAATCGAGTACTTTAGTATCGCGAGTATCTTGCATTAACCAGTTAAATACCGTTTCTTTGATACGATCTGTGGTTGGACGAAGACCTTGCACATCTTTTACTGGTAATTTACGGCCACGAAATTGCCCGCTGATGATCCTAATAACGCCATCGCTGGCTTTATTACTCACTTGTTTTTGTGGTGATTTATTTCTCATTTAGCTCACTAAAAAATGGTATCTAGAATCCAGCTCAGATAATATTGCAATCATATAGTAGCGTGTCATTTTTCAACTGCGCTAAAAGTGTTACTATGAGCATCTTAGACAATATGTTGTGGTTATTAGCGGCTGTGCTTTTAAAGCAATGCAGCGAATACACAAAGTATTACCGTTAGTTTATCAGATTTTTATAAGTGGTTATTAGCAAGTATGGCAAAAAAAAATAAATTCCTGTCTTGGTTTGGTTTTGGTAAGTCAGATAAAAACCAACAAGTAGAGCAGACCGCCCAAGAGGCCGATAACCAACAAGCGGAAGTTGAGCGCTTAGAACAACAGCGTATTGCCGCAGAGCAAGCTGAAGCTGAGCGTTTAGAGCAACAACGAATTGCTGCAGAAGAGGCGGAAGCTGAGCGCGCAGAGCAACAGCGCATTGCTGCAGAGCAAGCGGAAGCTGAGCGCTTAGAACAACAGCGCATTGTTGCAGAGCAAGCTGAAGCTGAGCGCTTAGAACAACAGCGCATTGTTGCAGAGCAAGCGGAAGCTGAGCGCTTAGAACAACAGCGCATTGTTGCAGAGCAAGCTGAAGCAGAGCGCTTAGAACAACAGCGCATTGTTGCAGAGCAAGCTGAGGCAGAGCGCTTAGAACAACAGCGTATTGCTGTAGAGCAAGCTGAGGCACGTGATGCTGAACGCCAAGCCATCACAGATGCTGAATTAGCAGCAACAGAACAAGCAGAACAACAACGCCGCGATGAAGCCGCTCGTTTAGTGCAGCAAGAAGAAGCAATGCTTTTAGAGCAAGAACGTATCGCAGCAGAGCAAGCCGAAGCTGAGCGTTTAGAGCAAGAGCGTATTGTTACTGAGCAAGCGGAAGCTGAGCGTTTAGAGCAAGAGCGTATTGCCGCGGAGCAAGCCGAAGCTGAACGTGTAGAGCAAGAGCGTATTGCTGCCGAGCAAGCCGAAGCTGAGCGTTTAGAGCAAGAGCTTATTGCCGCAGAGCAAGCCGAAGTTGAACGTGTAGAGCAAGAGCGTATTGCTGCCGAGCAAGCTGAAGCTGAACGTGTAGAACAAGTGCGTATCGCAGCAGAGCAAGCCGAAGCTGAACGTGTAGAGCAAGAGCGTATCGCAGCAGAGCAAGCCGAAGCTGAGCGTGTAGAGCAACAACGTATTGCTGCCGAGCAGGCCGAAGCTGAACGTGTAGAGCAAGAGCGTATTGCTGCCGAGCAAGCTGAAGCTGAACGTGTAGAGCAACAACGTATTGCTGCCGAAGAGGCGGAAGCTGAGCGTTTAGAGCAAGAGCGATTAACGGCCGAGCTTGCCATCGAGGAAGCAAAAACAGCTGAAAAACCTAAAAAAGAAGGGTTCTTTGCTCGTCTTAAAAAAGGCTTATTAAAAACCAAAGTAAACTTAGGTTCTGGCTTTGCATCGATTTTCACTGGTAAGAAAATTGATGATGAATTATTTGAAGATCTTGAAACTCAGCTATTAACAGCCGACTTAGGTGTTGATACCACCATGAAGCTGATCGATCGTTTGACTGATGCGGCTAACCGCAAACAGTTAAAGGATGGTGATGCATTATATGAGCTAATGAAGCAAGAAATGGCGGCGATGCTTAAAACGGCAGAACAGCCATTAGAAATTCCTGCTGATAAAAAACCATTTGTTATTTTAATGGTGGGTGTTAATGGAGTTGGTAAAACAACGACCATTGGTAAACTTGCTAAGCAATTTCAGGATCAAGGTAAATCAGTCATGTTAGCTGCAGGTGATACTTTCCGTGCAGCTGCGGTTGAGCAATTACAAGTATGGGGCGAGCGTAATAAAATCCCAGTAATCGCACAGCACACCGGTGCTGATAGTGCCTCAGTGATATTTGATGCATTTCAAGCTGCCAAAGCGCGTAACGTTGATGTGTTAATTGCAGATACAGCTGGTCGCTTGCAAAATAAAGACAACTTGATGCAAGAGCTTGAAAAAATAGCCCGGGTGATGAAGAAAATTGATCCCGATGCACCGCATGAAGTGATGCTAACCATCGATGCAGGCACAGGGCAAAATGCAATTAGCCAAGTGAACTTATTTAATCAGTGTGTTGGCCTTACCGGTATTACATTGTCTAAGTTAGATGGTACAGCCAAAGGTGGGGTTATTTTTGCCGTCGCCGATAAATTTAATATTCCGATCCGCTATATTGGTGTTGGTGAAGGCATTGATGATTTACGTGCATTTAATAGTAATGACTTCATTGATGCGCTATTTAGCCAAGATGAGGACGAAGTTTAAATTTCAAAGGGGAGCTTGCTCCCTTTTCAGCTGTGGATGATTGATAACTAAAATGATAAATTTTCAGCAAGTCAGCAAAACATATCCCGGTGGTCACCGAGCACTGGAAAAAGTTAATTTTCATGTTAAACCGGGTGAATTGGCTTTTTTAACAGGTCACAGTGGTGCCGGTAAAAGTACCTTACTTAAACTCATTAGTTTAATGGAACGCCCGTCGGCGGGTCATGTTTTTATTAATGGCGTTGATTTAAATGCAGTAAAATCGCGGCAAATTCCTTATGTCCGCCGTGATATTGGTATCATATTTCAAAACCACCGTTTATTAGAGCGCCACACTATTTTTGATAATGTTGCCTTGCCGCTAATTATCGAAGGTACGCATCATAAGCAAATTGAAAAGCGTGTGCATGGCGCACTTGATAAAGTTGGCTTGCTAGATAAAGTAAAATGCCACCCTTCAACACTCTCTGGTGGTGAACAACAGCGAGTTGGGATTGCCCGGGCAATTGTAAACTCTCCGCCATTATTACTTGCAGATGAACCAACCGGTAACCTAGATCCTGAGCTTTCCATGGATATCTTGCGTTTGTTTGAAGAATTTAATAATCATGGCACTACAGTCTTAATTGCCACTCATGATTTAGGGCTGATCTCGCGAATGAAATACCGTAGCTTAACCTTAAAAGATGGTCGCATGAGTGAAGATCCATTGGCAGAGGCAACACTATGAGTTTGTTATTCAAAGGCCGAAAAAGCCAAAATGAACGAGTAAAAAAATCAGTTTTTGCAGCCGGCTATTTTTTTGTGCTGAATATATTTCGCCAAGGTGTATATAGCCTAGGGGAAATGTGGCGCACACCGATGGCGTCAATGATGACCATTGCGGTGTTGGGTTTAAGTTTAACCTTACCAGCGACCTTGTATTTAGTGGTTAAAAATGTGCAGCAGGTCAGCAGTGGCTTTGAAGAAGCTGCAGAGATTTCATTATTTGTAAAAGAATCCATGAGTGAACAAGAAACAAAAACGCTTGTTAAACGCTTAGCACTCTACCCTGAAATTGATAATGTCACTTTTATTTCTAAACAAAATGCGCTCATTGAATTTAAAGAAGTATCAGGGTTTGGCCAAGCACTTGAATATTTAGATAGCAATCCTCTGCCAGATGTTGTTATCGTCACGCCGACTTCTCGCCATCGTCAACCAAACGCCGCGCAAGCATTATTAAAAAAGCTTGAAGCAGAGCGTGAAGTTGATTTTGGTAAATTAGATATTGCCTGGCTTGAGCGCTTAAATGCATTATTAAGCCTGTTAAAAGAAAGCGTGATCACCATCGCGTTGTTATTACTGACTTCGGTAACTTTGATCATAGGCAACACTATTCGCTTATCAATTATGGATAAGAAAGAAGAGATCCAAGTGATGAAGCTAGTCGGTGCAACCAATACCTTTATTCATGCGCCATTTTTATGGACCGGCATTTGGTATGGCATTGTTGGTGGTTTGTTTGCTTTTATATGTGTGGCCCTCATGATGTGGTGGCTTGGATCTGCAGTTACCCAAGTCGCTGGAGTGTATCAAACTAACTTTAATTTAATTGGCTTAAGTTTAGGCGAGTTTGGCGCGTTAGTGCTACTTGCAACCAGCTTAGGGTTTGTTGGCTCTTACTTATCTGTTAATCGATATATAAAAGAAATCGAACCCGATAAAGTGTAACAATTATTGTTTATAATCATTGATTAAGTTGGTTGTGGTGAATTGCTTTATCATAACCAACTGACCGCAAAGCTAGAATTCATCGCTTATTCAGGCGTTTAAAGTAGAATAAAAAACACTAAAAAACCACTTGCTTCAATCGAAAAAAAGTTTTACATTGAAGTTAGCACTCTAAGTGAAAGAGTGCTAAGATGGTTTCAAATGTTTATCACTGAGGTGAAAAATGAGTAAAGATTTATACGCAATGGCACTCACAGTTGGACAGCAAAGCGCAAGTATGGACGGTTACCTTCAAGCGGTAAGCACTATACCTATGCTAGGTGCTGAGCAAGAAAAAGAGTTAGCGACTCGCTTACAGGAAGATGGCGATCTTAACGCTGCAAAGCAACTCATCATGTCTCACCTTCGTTTTGTTGCACATATAGCTAAAGGTTATTCAGGTTACGGCCTACCGCAAGCTGATTTGATTCAAGAAGGCAATATCGGCCTGATGAAAGCAGTAAAACGTTTTGACCCATCAGTGGGCGTACGTTTGGTTTCATTTGCAGTGCATTGGATCAAGGCCGAAATACACGAGTTTGTACTTAAAAACTGGCGCATTGTTAAAGTTGCGACCACTAAAGCGCAACGCAAATTGTTTTTTAATCTTCGTAAAAACAAAAAACGTTTAGGTTGGTTTAACCAAGCTGAAGTTGCTACCGTAGCGAGTGAGCTAGGTGTGAGTGAAAAAGAAGTTCGTGAAATGGAATCGCGCATGAGCGGCCAAGACATGGGTTTTGATTTAACCGGTGACGACAGCGATGACGCACCAACTAGTACCTATTCGCCTGTGCAATACTTAACTGATGGCAGTAATGATTTAGCTGAAGAAGTTGAACAGCAACAATATCAAGAGCAATCTCATACACGTTTATTTAGTGCGTTAAAAACCCTAGATGAACGTTCACAAGACATTGTTAGTGCTCGTTGGTTATCAGACGATAAAGCAACACTGCAAGAACTGGCTGAAAAATACAGCGTATCTGCAGAGCGTGTTCGTCAACTTGAAAAAACAGCGATGAAAAAGTTACAAGCTGCAATGAGTTAATCACAGTTTTACAAAATTATTAAAAGCCCTGCATGAAAATGCGGGGCTTTTTGCGTTTAGGGAAGCTATAAGTTTTAAGCGATAAGTCATTAGTAGCAAAAATAATATGGATTTCATACAGGGCGACTGCTCCGTCGTCACGGCTATTACTTTTGCTTAATTTAATATAATGACTAGGGTCTGTTGATCTTTCAAGGTTGAATTTGCAGCAGTCTGTTTGGTATTTAGGCAAGGCAGAGTCTATGTGGTGTGGTTATTCCCCATAAATAGGCTATAACGCAGCATCAATGCCAAACAGGCGCTGCCCGAAGGGGTCTGCCTAGGGGCAATTAACTCTTTGTTACTCGATTTTTACTTAGCCCACTAGGTTACAAACCTCGCGCCGCGATTAAATTGCCCCTAGTTTGAACAAATATTAATCCGCAAAGGTCAACAGACCCTAGGCGTTACAATTATTTTAAATAAAAATATACGTGCAGTATTTATACCGTGCTATTTATTTACACTCGTTAGGTTATTAATTTAAGTTTTACATTGAATTAATAATGATTCTTTTTATATTCACTTAAATCACTGATTTTAATTTATTATTCAAATCTTGTATGCGAAAATAGAACAAGATTGAGAATTTTCTCTCAATTCATACTCTAAATTAAGCTAACCCCAAGCTGTATTTATATCCGTATTTCAATTTAATTAAAGTCAGTATTAGCACTCAATATGAATTCATATTCACTAAAGAAAAAAATATTATTATCGGTTGTTCTCGCCCTCGTAATTGTTGTTGTATTATTGTCATGGTATAGCTACTCCACGCAAAAAGCGTTGTTACTGCAAAACAGTGTTGATAGTGTGAGGCAAGCAGGTAAACAGCAAGCCGCGCGTATCGAAGCATGGTTAACCGATCGTCAGCGAGTGATCGCTTCTGTCGCCACTAAAGTTGAAGGTGATACGCTTAATGCATTGCAGCAAGCACAGGTATCTGGCGATTTTCAATTAACCTATTTTGGTAACCGCGACGGGCTGATGGTGGACTCTGATCCCAGCATTGACCGCTCAGGTTATGATCCTAGAACACGTCCTTGGTATCAGCAGTCACAGCAAGCTCGTAGCAGCATAATTACCAAGCCTTATTTGGATGTTGCCTTTAATCTATTGGTCGTTACCATAGCTCATCCAGCGCGTAATGGTGTGGTTGGCGGTGATGTGTCAATTGCGAGTATTGTCGATAGCGTTAGCAATATGTCTCTACCGGCAAACGGTTATGCCATCATGATGCATGAAGACGGTACTGTGATCGCCTATAAAGACTCAAGTAAATTGATGGGTAAAATCACCAATATTGAGACTAAATTAAGCAGCCGACTAATAGAATCAAGTAGCCAAACAGGCCAACTTACGCCTGTTTATTTTGAAACTGAAGCTCGGGATAAGCTAATTTGGAGTGAAAAAATCCCCAATACAGATTGGCAGCTAGTTTTTGTACTCGACAAACAAACGTTAGAGGCACCATTAGTTAGCTTGATGGTCACCCAGTTAGGACTGGCAACGTTAGCACTGATCATTAGTGTATTATCTATTTCTTGGTTGTTAAGTTTGTTACTAGGGCCACTAAGTCGCGTGTCGCAAGCGTTATCTCGTATTGCTGCAGGCAATGGTGATTTAACTCAGCGTATTACAGTCGACAGCCAAGACGAAGTCGGCATGTTAGCTGATAGCTTTAATAGTTTTGTAAGTAGTCAACATCAGCTGATCAGTCATATTCGTCAACTAGCGACTGATCTAGACTCAGATGCAGAGAAAAGTCTGTTAACCAATCAATCAAGCGTTAATGAACTACAGCGCCAACAGCAAGAAGTTACAATGGTTGCTACCGCAGTTACAGAGATGTCCAGTGCTACTCATGAAATTGCAGCTAACGCTGAAAATACCGCTGCTGCATCCCAGCAATCGGCGCAAAGCAGTATTCAGG
This sequence comes from Pseudoalteromonas sp. SG44-1, assembly GCF_014164315.1. NCBI lineage: Bacteria > Pseudomonadati > Pseudomonadota > Gammaproteobacteria > Alteromonadales > Pseudoalteromonadaceae > Pseudoalteromonas > Pseudoalteromonas sp. SG44-1. The sequence goes on along the minus strand of NZ_JACJEW010000020.1, from coordinate 3,430 downwards.
GGAAAAGCTTAGTTGATAAAACCAGAACCACGATTAACTCATTGGCATCAGAAATTGATGAAACCACAGTTGTGATCAGTGAGCTGAGCCTGCATGCACAAGCAATCTCAAGTATTTTAACGACGATTCAGGAGATTGCAGAGCAAACTAATTTACTGGCATTAAATGCTGCGATTGAAGCGGCGCGTGCCGGCGAGCAAGGCCGTGGTTTTGCTGTTGTCGCAGACGAAGTTCGCGTGTTATCACATCGTACTCAAAACTCTACTGCAGAGATTTATACCACGATTGAAACGTTGCAAAATACCACTAAAAAAGCGGTTAGCTTGATGGATAGCAGTAAAAGTTTAGCTAATAACAGTGTTCACGATGTCAATGCCGCAGCACAAGCTTTAGAAGAAATTACTCAAGCAGTGAATGAGATCTCCGACATGGCGGGGCAAATTGCAGTCGCAGCAGAAGAGCAAACTCAAGTAACAAATGAGATAACCCGAAATACGGTCGCAATTAAAGATGTCACTGATGAAATCACGGCATCAGCAACAACGCATTTAAGCCAAGCAAAGGTACTGAAAGACCGCGCCACTGACTTAAATGAAAAAGTCGCCACCTTTATCCTGTAGTTTGACGTTATAGCTAGTAGGGCAGATATAGCCCTGCTAGCTTCTTTTTAGTTTTTAGTTTTTAGTTTTTAGTTTTTAGTTTTAAGTGGTAAGTTTTAAGCCATAAGTGACAAACGCAGCCACCACTATCTTCTTGTCCTCTTGCGAAACATTATAGAAAAAGAACTTTAAGTTAATTATTCACAAATAGGTTAGAGGCGCCGCGCTTTAGAGTTATCAACATAGGTTGGTTTGAGCGCAGCGAAATCCAACTAAAAATATCCAAACCTATAAACTACAAAGTTTTGACTTATCGACTGTCTTGAATGTGCCAATTGCGGTCATTGGTAACGCTCACGTAATAGCCGCGAGCTTGCTAACACCCTTATTGACTCGCTTGTTATGCGTTTTTCCCTATTGCAAATTAAGCTGAACTTTATGAACAACTTCTACCACTATTGCTTCTAGGTTGGTACCGAGTTTTAGCTCCAAATTCGGACTGGATGTATATGGAGAAAGAGCTTGTTGAATAGCAGGGTAATTTTCTTCAACAGTCTTTTGTAACTGCTTGACTGTTAGATACAAAGAATCAGACTGCACAATAGCACTGGTTGGGTGATTACTTGCTGAGTAACCACCTCCCATAGGCATATACTCAGTACCATCGTTTACCACTATGGTAGTGTTTGCAGCTTTATTCCTTAAGGCTCTTCTTTCCTTAGTTGTTAAAACTGGCGATTGAGAGTTTGTTTTCAAAACATATGGCTTCAACACACTTGGCCAATTATCATGCATCACCTGAATTAAATCAGTATTAGTCCAAGTCACCACCGAACCATCAGCTTTTTCATGCTGCAAGATGTCGATCAGATAAGCATCACTTTCACTAAAGTAAATAAAAAGCAGCTCATTACTTCTACTCTCATCAAAGTGCAAATGATGTATTCCCCACTCTGAGAGAAGTAAATCAGCAAACTTAGATTGATTCAATTTCCTTATTCTATTACTTGACAAAATATTTATGTCATTACCATGTGACAGCTTGTTAACTATCTCGATAATTTCACTCGACTCCGACAGTTTGTCTGATACATGGACATTCCATTTGCGTACAGATATACGCCGAGTATAAACAGTAAAAAAGTGATGCAATAGATTGTGTAAGTCGTAGTTTTCGATCTTATCTTTTAATTCATCAGAACGTTTATCTTGTTGACGTAATTGTTCTGGCGAAGGGACATTTAAGCCGCATTCCTTAAGAGCTGCTTGAAGCTCATCTGACAAATCCGAAAAAAAATTAATGTTCATTTATTATCTCAATGCCCTGAAAAATGCTTAACGCCTACTTAAGTGTGAGCAACGCTACCACAACACTCGACTGTTACATCGTAAACACAAAAGCTCAATCAGACCAAAACCGCCGAGCGTTGAGAATCCGTCTTAAAGCGTTTGTTATAAGTTACTCCATCAGAGCCCACAACTCTTTCTTTAAGTCACTAAGCCCTTGATTTCCATACCTCAGATTCGCATAATTAATCACATTTTCTAATGTTGGCTTATCATTGCAAAATACAAATCTTTTTGCTTGTAAATAATTTAGTACTGATAACTTAAATGCCCAATCAGCTACATTCGTAATCTTTAACTGCGCTTGGTAATTAAAATTAATATAAGCTAAGTTAGGTGACCAAGTAAAAATAAACTCTTGTTCCAAGCTTACCCCGCGACCACTAGTGATAAATGGAGCATCAGAGCTGACAATTATTTGTTCTGGAAGGTAAACTTGGCACAACTTGTGGTATTTTTTTTTATTAATGTAAACGCCCGACAATGGAAAAATAAGACTCTTATAGACTTTCATGAGATTTTTTTCTTCGCCAAATACAAATGGAAGATAAATGTCATGCTTTATTTCATTCAAAAACTCAGGAACAAGGTTAAAGTCTATGATTTCAATTTGGTTAGACTTTTGCAAAAAAGAGCTAATAGATTCAGATAGGTAGCTTTCTGTTGTGTTTAATTCAAAATATCCGTCATGTATAGTCAATCGCCAATAGAAAACTGAAATAAAGTAGTTAAACAGCCTAAAATAATAAGGCTCATCCATTAATTTATCCAGACTACATAAATACCTTGTTTCTTTTAATTTGTCTTTATCCCTAATTTTTAACTTTCTTTTTTTTATTTCTTCTAACTTATTACAGTAACTCGTAGTAACTTTAAAGAACTCCGACATTATTGATTCTAGCTCTGAAAAAGACTTTTCAATAAAAAAGTCCTTTTCACCAAGCATGTCTAAAGTATTTCTGTGCCTTTCGCAACATATTTCCTTAGTTGTTTTTGGTATTACAACACGGTGAAACTCTTTATCATAGGAGTACACACGATATAATTTTTTCTTTTTTGTGAACTCAAAAGCAAACGACTTAAGATAAAACTGTGGCAAATAATGATGAGATACAGGCTCTTTTGACATCTGCTTTACTTCCTATAACTTATAACATTCTTTATCAAAGGACTCTTTCCCTATTTTAGCGCGAAAACATTCTTATTTTATGAGCTTTTATTAATAACAAAAACTATAAGTTATTGCCACATATAAATATTATGCTTAATGTAACTTATTTAAATATGTAAAAAAGGGGAAAGTACCCTCTTAGTCTTAATTAGCTGACGGCAAGTCTCCTGAATGACCGCTGTTCGCTCGAAGCCGTCACTCAATTTTATTCTTACATTGTTGGGTTTCGTTGCTCTCAACCACAACCTACGGTAGTTAATTTAACGACGGACTATTCTGTTTTCCTAGAACCTAGAACCTAGAACCTAGAACC
>NZ_JACJEW010000209.1:0-779 GCF_014164315.1 Pseudoalteromonas sp. SG44-1 | reverse complement strand
TTGCTTGGTAACAATAGCGTTTTGGACCCACCTGACCCCATGCCGAACTCAGTAGTGAAACGAAACAGCGCCGATGATAGTGTAGCATTTGCTATGTGAAAGTAGGACATTGCCAGGCTCCAAATAAGAGAAACCCGTTACAGCGATGTGACGGGTTTTTTGTTGTCTGGCATAAAGTAAAAAGAAGGTTCGAGGTGAAAGGCAATAGGTTTTAGGTAAAAAAGAATAATACCAATCGGCATAAAGATTAAGTCAATTTGATCCAGTCTCTAGAGCATATGCTTTTAACCGTATCAGGAATGGAAATGAATTTATTCCATGCTTGCGAAACCTGTTCGACTATTTCTTCATAACCACTAAACACACGATTAGATAAACAGTGTTGCCGTATCCCATACTTGCTCTATTGGATTTAACTCCGGGGAGTAAGCCGGAAGTTTTATTAGCATGATATTATTGAATGGTTGTACCGTATCAATAGTATGCCAACCAGCGCCATCAACGATCACGACGGCATGACGTCCTGCCTCCGTGGCTTTTGATATTAATTCCATGTGTTACGTCATGACGTCTTTATTGACTACAGGGCTGATCAGCGCTTCTGTTATACCATTACGTGGGCACACTGCACCAAATAATACCAATCTGCATAAAGATTAATACCAATCTGCATAAAGATTAAGTCAATTTTATCCAGTCTCTAGAGCATATGCTTTTAACCGTATCAGGAACAGAAATGAATTTATTCCACGCTTGCGAAACCTGTTCGACTATTTCTT
>NZ_JACJEW010000208.1:0-782 GCF_014164315.1 Pseudoalteromonas sp. SG44-1 | reverse complement strand
TAAGCTTGGTGCTGTTACTTGCCATGAACCATCAGCGAGGACGGTGGCACTTAATCCATAACTATCGCCATTGACATCCACGATACTGATGCTAACAACGGTGCCCGTAGGCTCGGTTGAGGTACCCGTAATCGTTGGTGTCGCATTGTTTCCAAGGCCATTATCATTAACCATAACAACAGGCACTGAGGTATCAATAGTGCCCGTTAAGTTGACTTGCGTGCTATTTCCAGCCGCATCCAGGATGGTCGTCTCAACGCTGTAATCGCCCTCGCTCAAGCCATTTGGTACTTCCACAGACCATTGACCATTGCTTTGTACTGTCGCGCTTAGGGTTTGTTCGACCCCGTTAGCATCGGTAACCACTAAGGTCACTGTGCCACCTATCTCATCACTGGTGCCACTGAATACTGGGGTGACGTCACTGCCATCACCCACGCCTTGCACTGTAAGACTCGGCGCGGTGGTGTCAATCACACCACTAACCGAGTCGGTGGTTTCGTTGCCAACACCATCAAGGACACTGACATCAACACTAAACGCACCATCAGGCAGTGGGGTTGTCGGGCTAATTACCCAATCACCATTGGCATCCACGGTGGCGCTGAGGGTTTCGCTGTTGCCATCTTTATCGGTAACAACCACCGTCACTGCAGCCCCTTGACCCGCATCAGTGGTCCCACTAATGGCTGGGGTGTTGTCATTGCTCAATGTATCGACGCTCACCGTGAGCGTCGGTGGCGTACCATCAAAATCAGTCGAAGTGATCGTGCGCACATTAC
>NZ_JACJEW010000207.1:0-794 GCF_014164315.1 Pseudoalteromonas sp. SG44-1 | reverse complement strand
ACGGTCACCGATGCCAATGGCGATATACAAACCTTAACTGCCACTGTGTTGGCTGATGGCAGTTGGTCGGTGGATGTACCGACCCCGCTTGCAGAAGGCGCTTTTGTTGTTGATGCTAGTGTCACTGATGCGGCAGGTAATACCGCGTCTGATACTGAAAACGGCGGAGTAATTGACACCCAAGCGCCTACTTTTGATATTGATCCACTTGCTGCAACGAACGATACCACGCCCACCATCACTGGTAGCAGTGATGAAATTGGTGGTCTCGTCAGTGTCATCGTCACTGATGCGACGGGGGCAGTACAAACCTTAATCGCGACGGTACTGGCAGATGGTACGTGGTCGGTGGATATACCGACGCCGCTTGCAGAGGGCGCATTCCAAGTGGATGCCAGCGTCACTGATGCGGCAGGTAATACCGCGTCTGATACTGAAAACGGCGGAGTAATTGACACTCAAGCGCCAAGCTTTGATATTGATCCGCTTGCTGCAACGAGCGATAGCACGCCTACCATTACTGGTAGAAGTGATGAAATTGGTGGACTGGTAAGTATCACTGTGACAGATGCTAACGGCACGGTGCAAACTTTAACTGCGACGGTACTGGCTGATGGTACGTGGTCGGTGGATGTACCGATCCCACTTGCAGAAGGCGCATTCCAAGTGGATGCTAGTGTCACCGATGCCGCCGGCAATACCGCCAGTGACACAGAAAATGGTGGGGTGATCGATACTCTTGCACCGACGGTTGATATCAACCCGTTGGCTGATAGCAACGACAGCACGCCTAC
>NZ_JACJEW010000206.1:0-805 GCF_014164315.1 Pseudoalteromonas sp. SG44-1 | reverse complement strand
CGGCAAACACATATAGAGGCTCTCTTATTGCGATCTCATCGCAGCCTACTTTTTTCCATATCCTTATGGATTTGTAGGGGCACTAGACATTCATCGGTTAACCTAATCATGGCACTATTCAAGGCGGCTGGTTTCATCATGGTGATCCAGTTAGTTTCAGGCTCAAGTCAGGTGTAAGCGACTTTGTTTATTGTATTAATGCACGCGTACTGAGCATCTAATCAAGGCAAGTGGCTTAGGTCTGTAGGCATATAATCAGGTTAAACCTTACTGGTCATTAACTCACCCAATTGATTGATGCTCAGCCTTATATCCAGTTAGATGTTCAGCTCACTCAGTACCGTGACTAACTCTTTAAGAATTTTGCTTCATCGAATACCGTCTCTTTTTTAAGCATAAAATAAACACAGCGACCAAGCTTATGCGCAAGCGCTGACAGTGCTTTGGCTTTGCTCATTCGCTTTTGTAGTTTTTCAAGGTATTTGTTGGCGTTGTGATTGTGACGCAGCAGTAATACGGCAGCTTCCGAGAACGCCCATTTTAGATGTGCATTGCCAATTTTATTACCTTGGGTGCCATAGGTTTTGCCAGCAGACTCCGCTTTGCATTTGACCAACCGACTGTATGAAGCGAATTTTTGTACGCTTGAAAAGCGATTGATGTCACCAATTTCGTAAATGATAGTGAGTGCGAGAATGCGGCCTATACCATTAATTGTTTGCAAAATATTAAGGTGAACAGGGTTGTGTTGTTTAGCCATTTGTTCAATGTAATGCTCTAAAGGTTTAAGCTCCTTATGATAGCA
>NZ_JACJEW010000205.1:0-805 GCF_014164315.1 Pseudoalteromonas sp. SG44-1 | reverse complement strand
GGTTCTTTTCTTGGGGCGATGAGCGCAAGTATAGCCACCGCATTGGCCAAGTCATTAGCCAAGCCATCATTCATTTATAAAGGGTAAATTATAAAAAAGCCAAGTTTTAATAAGTTGAGTTGTAAAAACAATACATAATGAAGTACAGCAAATAAAGGAGTAACAATGAGTAGTAATGATAAAAGCTCAGAGAAATCAAGCGAACTTGATGACTTAATTGATAACCTTATTAGTGATGAGGATCTTGAGCGCTATTTTGCTGAACAAAAAGACGGTTTAACTCATGAAGAACGGGAAAAAATAAAAAGAGAAAACCGTGTTAACGCAATTAACCAGTGGTGCGCTGAAAACCCAAATCGAGACCCTACAAGAGCAAAAGACAAAACCATAAAGCAACTGGCGTTAGATGAAGAGGCGGTGGTGCGATTAGAAGAATTTAGAAAAATAACCCAGAGAAAATGGCAGAAATCGAAAGGAGAGGCGAAAACAAAAGTAAATACCGTGATAATAGAGCAACATATAAAGAGAAACTGCCTAGAGATTATTTGCATAAAGACAGTTATGAAACGCGATTAAAAAAAGCCGAAGCACTCAATGGCTGCGGGTTTAAAACCCGCACATTTAAAAGTAAGCGTTTTACTGATGAATATGCAGCAAAGCTTTCATCCCCAGATAGTGGCTCAACGCTTGAGGGACATTGGGTAGAGAGCGATGGTAAGCAGTTGGCTATTTCATGGTTTGGAGGGTGGTCAAATTTATTTACTGCTCTAAGCTTCTTGCTAATGGTATCTGCAGTTATGTTTTT
>NZ_JACJEW010000204.1:0-812 GCF_014164315.1 Pseudoalteromonas sp. SG44-1 | reverse complement strand
AGCGAAGCGAACCTTGAATACATGGCGAAAAGTGGCTTTGATACTTACATTGCGGATAACCAATTTAGAAAACGAAACCCGTTATTTAAAGACAGCGAAACTTATGAAACAGAGCAAGAAAAACGCCGACTAAAACGCAGTAAAGGTAAGCCACGCTTATTTACTTCAGAGGACTTCCATTATGATGAAACAACACAAACCTGCCGCTGTCCCGCAGGCAATGACATGTGGCGAAGTGGTATCAATGTAAAAAGCCACAACCAAAAATACACGCGATTCTGCGGTTACTTAAAAGATTGCAAAGTATGCCCGCTGCAACAGCAATGCATGCGAAAGCCACCTATAAAAACAGGACGGCAAGTTCAGTTTAAAAATGATGAATCGCGTAAAAAGCTAAGCTACATCGACAAAATGAAGGTCAAAATAGACAGCCCAATCGGGCGACGACAGTACAGCAAACGACTTGGCTGTATAGAGCCAGTGTTCGGGAATATTACAGTTAACAAAGGCATGAATAAATTGACCTTACGCGGTCAAACGAAAGTGAATGCCCAATGGCAACTGTATTGCTTAGTTCATAATATAGAAAAGCTGCAAAACACGATGCATTAATAAAGGTAAGCTGCTACCTCTCCAAATAAGCCACTTAAACACCTGTCATACCTTCCAAAACGCCCATTAAAGAAACAGTAAATCCTCTTTTTATATTTCACGTAAAATCGAAGTAACCGATTGAATCAAAATAGGAACTCAGCTATGGTTAATGCATCAATAAAAATAAATTAAAAACGAGTTATTCTACAGCCTCGTTA
>NZ_JACJEW010000203.1:0-871 GCF_014164315.1 Pseudoalteromonas sp. SG44-1 | reverse complement strand
CTATATCCATTTATTAATTGTGATTGCCATTGCTCATTTGCTTCAGCTTGTTCTGGCTGATTGTAAAAAAGCTCGCGTTGTTGGTTTTTAGTGGTGAATTCAGCGTCTTCTTCTGGGCCATGAGCAATCGCATCAATCGTTGCTGAATATTTAACACTGTGGTGGATGTAATCTTTATATAAAGCCTGCCAGGCATCACTTTGTGGGCCAAAGCTGCGGGCGCTATCAACCAGTGTTTTAAGCTCGCTAGGTAAAATATAAGGTATAGCTTGGCCGTCAGCTTGTTTGCGGTTAGCAAGTTCCGTTAAGCTTTGTAGTGGCACTCCTTAGCGCCTTTATCTCAACAATTCCTTTATTCACTGTTGTCCACATCCTTATTACTTTCTCTACTCTGGGCCCTACTTAAACGCATACTCATGCTCATATCCATCCCTGTAGATAACGGTAAATTGTCTTTATCAAGCGGGATATCTGTATCATTCTCTGATAAATGCGTTAATATCGCATTAAGCTGCTGCTCAAAGTCTTTTGGTTTTTCATCATCAAAAAATGCAAAGGGTTTGTCATCGGTTTGCCACTGTTCATGCTGCGGCATTACATGCTCGCGGCCATACTCCATAAATTGACATATAAATGCCAATACCGGCTCGTACGCATCACTGCCGTTGTAATAAGGGTTGTGGCGCGGTTGTACCATAAAATTAGCCCATTGCATGTTGTTGTGTTTATCAAAACCACGTGTCTGGATACGCATCATTTGAAAGTCTTCATAAACCCGTAAATCTTGAAAGTGCTGGGCGCGTACCTTGCCTTTGTACCAGAGGTAGACAATTTGTTTATCACGATCAAACACCATTGGCGCTTGTCGCTT
>NZ_JACJEW010000202.1:0-882 GCF_014164315.1 Pseudoalteromonas sp. SG44-1 | reverse complement strand
GGCGTATCCGCCGTCAGTGATGTTAAAGATTATTTTGCTCGGCTATGCACATGGTTTGATCAGCAGCCGCCGTATTGCTAAGGCGTGTGAGACGAATATTTTGTTCATGAGTGTGTCGGGTGATACTCAACCTCATTACACATCTGTAGCGGGATTCGTGGCCAAAATGCACGAATAGATTGAACCGCTGTTTACGCAAGTACTGATGATCTGCGACGAAGAAGGCTTGATAGGTCGCAACATGTTTGCCATTGATGGATGCAAATTGAAATCTAATGCGAGTAAAGAATGGAGCGGCACATTCGATGAGCTAGGGCGTAAAAAAGCAAAACTAGAACGCGCGAGTAAACGTATTATCGAACGTCACTAATCACAAGATAGCCTGAGCGAAGAGTTGATAACACAGGATTTAAAGCAAAAAGAAAAGCTGGATAAAAGTGCAGATAAAATCACGGCGTTCTTAGCGACCCACGAGGAAAAAACGGGCAGCAAAGGTAAGCCCATTAAAAGTAATATTACCGACCCCGATAGCGCGAAAATGACCACGTCAAAAGGTACAATCCAAGGCTACAACGGGATAGCGATAAATGACGATAAACATCAAATTGTACTGCAAGCACAGGCATGGGGTTCAGTGGGCGAGCAGCAAACCCTGCAGCCAGCGGTTAAGCAATTAAAACAACAGTTAGATAAACTGAGCACAGATGAATCCTCAGATAAACACGCCATCAAATTCACCGCAGACAGTGGGTTTAACAGCGAAGCGAACCTTGAATACATGGCGAAAAGTGGCTTTGATACTTACATTGCGGATAACCAATTTAGAAAACGAAACCCGTTATTTAAAGACAGCGAAACTTATGAAACAGAGCAAGAAAAACG
>NZ_JACJEW010000201.1:0-882 GCF_014164315.1 Pseudoalteromonas sp. SG44-1 | reverse complement strand
CGTTTTTCTTGCTCTGTTTCATAAGTTTCGCTGTCTTTAAATAACGGGTTTCGTTTTCTAAATTGGTTATCCGCAATGTAAGTATCAAAGCCACTTTTCGCCATGTATTCAAGGTTCGCTTCGCTATTAAACCCACTGTCTGCGGTGAACTTAATCGTTTGTTCGTCTGTTGATTTGTCGGTATTCAATTTATCAAGCTGCTGCTTTAATTGCTTAACTGCTGGCTGCAGGGTTTGCTGCTCGCCCACCGAGCCCCATGCCTGTGCTTGCAGTATAACTTGATGTTTATCGTCATTTATCGCTATCCCGTTGTAGCCTTGGATTGTACCTTTTGACGTGGTCATTTTCGCGCTATCAGGGTCGGTAATATTACTTTTAATAGGCTTGCCTTTGCTGCCCGTTTTTTCCTCGTGGGTCGCTAAGAACTCCGTGATTTTATCTGCACTTTTATCCAGCTTTTCTTTTTGCTTTAAATCCTGTGTTATCAACTCTTCGCTCAGGCTATCTTGTGATTGGTGACGTTCGATAATACGTTTACTCGCGCGTTCTAGTTTTGCTTTTTTACGCCCTAGCTCATCGAATGTCCCGCTCCATTCTTTGCTCGCATTCGACTTTAACTTACAGCCATCAATGGCAAACATATTGCGGCCTATCAACCCTTCTTCGTCGCATATCATCAATACTTGCGTAAACAGCGGCTCAATCTGTTCATGCATTTTGGCCACGAATCCCGCTACAGATGTGTAATGAGGTTGAATATCACCCGACACACTCATGAACAAAATATTCGTCTCACACGCCTTAGCAATACGGCGGCTGCTGATCAAACCATGTGCATAGCCGAGCAAAATAATCTTTAACATCACTGACGGCGGATACGCC
>NZ_JACJEW010000200.1:0-901 GCF_014164315.1 Pseudoalteromonas sp. SG44-1 | reverse complement strand
CTGATTGGTTATGTGTGCGCGTAATTGTTTCTTAACCCACTGATACGGCACACTGTAATAATGTTTCTCTATTTCAACATGATAATCAATGTGTACTCGCACCGTTTTGATTTGTGTATAGTGATAGGGCTTTTCAGGCAATGGCTTTAATGCGCTTTTATCCACCATCTCAAATAGCTGTTTACGTGACTGTTGATATTGCTTCATGACTTTATTGTTCATTACATCAAGTAGCTTTGCTATTTCTTGATTTAGGTGCGCTAAGCTGTAGAAGGTTTGCTTGCGTAGACGTGCCATGATCCAACGCTCAACAATTTGTACACCGACTTCAGCCTTTGATTTATCTTTGGGTTTATAAGGTCTAGCGGGTATGACAGCGACGTTATAATACTCGGCTAATTGATGATAAGTGGGGTTTAGATCAGGCTCGTAGCGACAGGGTTTACTAACAGCACTTTTTAAGTTGTCGGGAATAACAAGTTCAGGCACACCGCCTAAAAACGCAAAACAACGGGCATGACTCATCACCCAGTCTTCAAGTTGCTGGCTATACGTTGCCTCAGCATAGGTATAGTTTGATGCGCCGAGCACGGCAACAAATACTTGAGCAGTCCGTGTTTCCTGCGTTGTGGGGCACGTGATGGTCAGTGTGGGGCCACAATAATCCACAAACAGCTTTTCACCACCTTTATGATGCTGCCGCATCGACAACCGTTGTTTCCCCACCCATTCCCGGTAGGCGCGGCAGAAGTGGCTATAGCTGTAATAAGGCTCAGCGACTTTCTCACGCATTTCATCGAATACTAACTGCAACGTCAAATGTTTGTGCTGCTTTAAATCCTTATTGATGGTGAGCCAGTCAGGTGTTGGGTATCTTTTTTGACGGGGTGAGAAGTCCCTG
>NZ_JACJEW010000001.1:256056-258620 GCF_014164315.1 Pseudoalteromonas sp. SG44-1 | reverse complement strand
CTACCATCACTGTTTAAGCTGACACTACCAAATTGTGGTTGACTGACCAGCTCTGCGCTGAGTGTGTCGCCTGCATCATCATCGCTGGCGTTACTTAATAACCCGTTTGCAAGTGCCACGGTTAATGTCGCGGCTTCATCGAGGTTAAACGCGAAGTTTTGCCCTACCGGCGCATCGTTGGTGTTGGTGACCTCTAATGTAAATGGCGTTAAACTGGCGCTATCTGTGCCATCGTTAACACTGATAGTAATAGCCGCGTAGCTGCCTACATCCTCGTTCTGTGGCGTGCCCGCTAATTCGCCCGTGCTGGTGTCAAAGCTCGCCCAGCTTGGCTTATTAATGATGCTAAAGGTATGGGTATCTTGCGTATCGCTGTCTGTAAGGGTGGGTATAAAACTATACGCTGCATCTTCAGCTGTAGTTGTACTTGGTGAACCACTTAACACCGGTACGACGTTGTATTTTTTAGTTACTGTGGCAGTTACTGCTGCGCTGGCATTGCCTGCGGTGTCTGTAACTATTGCTGAGAACGTTAACACTCCCTCAGCCAATGTTGTAACATCAATACCTGTAATTTGCTGCGTAACAGCACTAATTGTTGCGTTACCAGTAACAGCATTACTGCCATCACTAACCTGATAACTAAGCGAACCACTGCCTTCAAGTCCAGTAAAACTAACACTCATTGCGGATTCGTTATCTGCGTTAATTAAGCTTTGATCAACGCTAACTGCATGCCCAGTTGGGCTGGTATTATCTAAAGTAATAGAGCTGGTCGCCGCTGGTGAAGTATTCCCTGCACTGTCAGTTTGCGTTACCGATACTGTTAAAGTGCCGTTATTAAGTGCACTTATATCTAATTCATTGCCGTTAAGCGTCCAATTACCACCACTACCAGCTGTCACAGTGGCATTTACACCGCCAATATCAACATTAACTGCAGCGCCTGATTCTGCCCCAGAGCCAGTGATCAATACACTATCATCTTCACTAGCGTTAACGATGCCATCGACTTCGATTGGCGTATTAATAGTAACAACTGACGGTGCACTGTTATCCAAGGTTATCGTCGTCGTTGCCGCTGGTGAAATATTACCTGCGCTGTCAGTTTGCGTTGCTGATACCGTTAATGTGCCATTATTTAATGCACTGATATCTAACTCATTACCACTGAGAGTCCAATTACCGTTGCTATCAGCAGTCACGGTGGCATTTACACCGCCAACATCAACCTTAACTGCAGCGCCTGATTCAGCCCCAGATCCTACAATTAATAACGCATTATCTTCAGCAGCATTAACAATGCCATCAACAGCAATCGGCGTTGTAATAACCAATGCATTTGGCGCAACATTATCTAAGGTTATAGTGGTTGTCGTTGCAGATGAAATATTTCCTGCGCTATCGGTTTGCGTTGCAGATACTGTTAATGTGCCATTATTTAGAGCGCTAATGTCTAATTCACTGCCGTTAAGTGTCCAGTTACCGCTGCTATCAGCTACCACAGTGGCATTTACGCCGCTAATACCCACTGTCACTGTTGCGCCAGCTTCTGCTCCTGACCCTGTGATCAACACAGCATTGTCTTCAGCCGCATTTACAATACCATCTACTGCAATCGGCGTTGTAATAGCCACCGCATTTGGTGCGATGTTATCTAATGTAATTGAAGTTGATGCAGCCGTTGAGATATTGCCCGCATCGTCGGTTTGTGTTGCCGAAACTGTCAATATGCCATTATTTAGAGCGCTGATATCCAGCTCATTACCTAATAATGTCCAATTACCACTTGAGTCTGCGGTAGTCGTTTTAGTAACCCCAGCGATACTCACAGTGACTGTTGCACCTGACTCTGCTCCCCCGCCTTGGACTAATACATCATTATCCTCCGCAGCGTTAACTTTACCATCCCCCTCAATAGGCGTAATAAAGGTTGGTGCGTTTGGTGCTTGGTTATCCAACGTTATTGTTGTAGTTGCAGCTATTGAGATATTACCTGCGCTATCGGCCTGAGTTGCCGAGACAGTCAGCGTACCATTATTCAGCGCACTGATATCCAGCTCGTTGCCCGACAATGTCCAATTACCACTTGAATCTGCTGTGGTAGTTTTAGATATACCATCAACATTTACTGTAACTGTTGCACCTGACTCTGCGCCAGATCCTTGCACTAGCACATCGTTATCTTCTACAGCATTAACTTTGCCGTCGCCTTCAATTGGCGTAGTAATCGTCAATGCATTTGGCGCTTGATTATCCAACGTAATTACTGCGGTTGCCGTAGTCGAGGTGTTACCCGCCGCATCAGATTGTGTGGCGCTGACGGTGAGCGTGCCATTATTAAAGCTGCTGACATCAAACTCACTACCACTGATAGTCCATGCCCCAGAGCCATCGGCCGTCACAGTGCGCGATTGGTTATTCCCGCCATCGCTGATAGTTACACTGACACTGGCATTGGCTTCTGCCCCGGAGCCGGTGATCAATACACTGCCATCTTCTACAGCATTGATCCGGCCATCAACCTCAATAGGGGTCGTTATGGTCAAGGCATTCGGTGCTGC